>NZ_JAAGPM010000269.1:0-4174 GCF_017104865.1 Burkholderia sp. Ac-20349 | reverse complement strand
CGGCCGCCTGCGTGTCCGCCGGGGCTGCGCAGGCGGCGGCGCAGCGCGTCAGCTCGCCGACACCGTCGGCAGCCACGCGTTCGCGGCGTTCTGCGTCGCGAGCTGCTTCGCGATCGAGCGCGCGAGGCGGTCGGTATCGGACGCCACCGTGTCGTGCTTCGCTTCCGACACGCCATGCAGGCCGGCGCCCACCGCTGCCGACGTCGCGAGGCGGCCGGCCGCCGCGCCGACTCCGGCGGTTTCCACCATGCCCGGCAGGTGACCGCTGTTCGCGCTGGACGAGAACGTGCCGAGCGGCTGCGGTGCGCCATGCGCAGGCTGGAACAGCACGGTGACCGATGCCTTCACTTCGCTCTTGCCCGCGCCGAGCCCGATCAGCGTGCGGCGGCGGCGGTTGCCGGCGTCGATCGACTCGAAGCGGCCTTCGACCACCAGCGCGTCGCGACCGTCGGGCACCGGGCCGCGCAGCGCGGGGATGCCTTGCGACCGGAGCTCGCGCACGAGGGCGTCGGCGAGCTGGTCGCGGGTCTTCAGCGCGCTTTGCTGGCGCTGCACGTCGGCGGACGATCCGCTCGCGAGGGTCGCAAGCTTGCTGATCATCCCGCCGTCGACCTTGACGTCGGTCGTGGCCACGTCGAACGCGGACACATAGACGACGTCCGCACGAACCTGCGGCTGCGTGCGGGCGGCCGGCGCGGCGGTCATGGACGTAGTCGCGGTCGATGCGCAGCCGGTCATCGCAAGCGTGCCGGCGATCAGCGCGGCACTGGTCAGACGTTTGGCGTGGGCGGCGAGTGCGTGAAGGGAAGGGAACATGTCGATCTCCGTGGCCTGGATGAAGTTGCCGATACTGTCGCGGCATTCAGGAACGCGAACGATCGGAAGCAGGGCGTGATCGCTGGCGAGGGAGAGGGTTCATGCCGTTTCGCAACACGCAGGCGCAAGTATGCGGAGGTCGGGCGGGATGCGCCATGCAGGAATTATGTCGGCGGATGTCACGCAGGGCTGCGCGCTGGCGCGGATGGTAGGTAGGCCGTCGGGCAGATGGATGAACGGGCGGGCGTGCAGACGAGCAGATAGGCAGATAGGCAGATAGGCAGATAGGCAGATAGGCCAGCAGACAAACGGGCGAACGGGCGAACGGGCGAACGGGCGAACGGGCGAACGGGCGAACGGGCGAACGGGCGAACGGACGAACGGACGAACGGACGAACGGACGAACGGCGAACGGCGAACGGCGAACGGCGAACGGCGAACGGCGAACGGCGAACGGCGAACGGCGAACGGCGAACGGCGAACGGCGAACGGCGAACGGCGAACGAGCGAGCCGTCGGACAGTCAGGCAGGCCATCAGGCAAACAGTCCGTCAGGCCGACAGCGACCGCCGCACCACTCCTGACGAATCGAGCGGCAATGCAACAACGGCCTCCAGCCCGCCGCCATCGCGGTCGCGGAACGTCAGCGACCCACCATGCAGGCGGGCGATCCGCTCGACGATCGCGAGGCCCAGGCCCGTGCCGCCCGCGTGGTTGCGGGCGTTCGCGCCCCGGCTGAACGGTGCCTTGAGCCGTTCGAGTTCGGCGGCGCCGATGCCGTTGCCGCGATCGCTGACCACCGTATACGCGATGCCGCGCTCGGTCCACGTGCGCACACCGAGGCCCGTCCGGCCATAGACGACCGCGTTCTGCATCAGGTTCATCAGCAGCCGCATCAGCGCGATCGGACGGAACGCGAACGCGGGCACCGCGCCTTCGTCGAAGTCGAATTCGTGGCCGAGCCCCGCAAAATCCGCGACGAGCTGGCCGATCAGCGCATTCAGGTCGCCGGTTTGCGGTGTTTCTCGTTCGCCGCTGCCTGCATAGTCCATGAATTGCTGCAGGATCGTATCGATCTGGTCCAGGTAGTGCTCGGTCGACGTGGTGAGCGCGTCGTGCGTGCCGCGCGGCAGCGCCATCGCGATCGCCAGGCGCAGCTTGGTGAGCGGCGTGCGGATGTCGTGCGACACGCCGGCGAGCATCAGCGAGCGGGTCGCTTCCGCCTGTTGCAGCGCGTCGGCCATCTGGTTGAATGCGCGGCTCACGTCGGCGATTTCGGTCGGGCCGTCGGTGGGCAGCGGCGGCGGGCGCTCGCCCGCGCTGACGCGCTGCGCCGCGCGCGCCAGTGCGTCGAGCGGCCGGTTCAGGTGGAGCTGGATCAGGTAGCCGGTCAGCGCCGCGAGCAACGCCAGCCCGACCGACAGCACGAGTGCCGTCGTGATGCCGCTCGCCTGCGCGTCGGCGGCCATCGGCAGCGGCAACCACACAGGCGAGCCGGCAACATGCAACCGGATCCACAGACGCTCGTCGTCGCCCGACTGCCAACGCGCGGGGAGCTCAGGCGGCAGGTGGCGTTCGAGTGCCTGCATGAACACGTCACGCTGCCAGGTGCGGAAGAAGGCCGCCAGGTTCGGTGCTTGCGGCGATGCGGCGGGCGGCAGCGCGGCCTGGCCGCCGAATTGCGCGATGACCGTGCGGCCGGCGTCGGGCGGCAGACTGGCAAGCGTGCGGTCGAGCAACCGCACGTAGTCGGAAAAGACGATCGACGCCCGCTCGATGCGCGGGCGCTGCACGTAGTGCAGCAGCACGGTGAGCGAACAGGCGAGCGACAGCGCGACGAGCGCCACCAGCAGCGCGATGTTGCGCGCGAGCAGCGAGCGCGGCAGCGGGATGCGCATCACGGCTCGACGCCGGCCACCAGCATGTAGCCGATGCCCCAGACGGTCTTGATGAAGCGCGGCTTGCCGGGATCGTCCTCGACGATCTGGCGCAGCCGCAGGATCTGCACGTCGACGCTGCGGTCGAGTGCGGCATGGTCGCGGCCGCGCGCGCGGGCGAGCAGGTTCTCGCGGCTCACCGCGCGGTTCGGCGACGAGCCGAGCGCATGCAACAGCAGCATCTGCGCCGAATGAATCTCGACGGGCGTGCCGTCGCGCATCAACGTCTGCTGGCCGACGTCGAACGTGAACGCGCCGAAACGCAACCGCTGCGACGTGACGGTCGGCTCGCCGGCCGCCATCTTCTGCCGCCGCAGCAATGCGCGGACGCGGGCCACGAGTTCGTCGGGGAGAAACGGCTTCGCCAGGTAGTCGTCGGCGCCCGTCTCGAGGCCGACGACCTTGTCCGCTGCGTCGCCTTTCGCGGTGAGCATCAGGATCGGCAGCGTCTGGCCTTCGGCGCGCAGGCGCCGGCACACGCTCAGGCCGTCCTCGGGCTCCATCATCAGATCGAGCACCAGCAGGTCGTACGGTTCGCGTTGCAGCAGGCGGTCGAGCCGCTTGCCGTCGGCGACCGCGCGCACCTGGAAGCCGTGGCCGGTCAGGAAGCGCTGCAGCATGTTGCGCAGCTCGGCTTCGTCGTCGAGCACGACGATCCTGCAGGACTGTTCCATCGCTTGCCTCCCGGTGCCGTGCGCGGCCGGATTCTCGTGCGTGTTCAACGGGCCGCCATGCGCTGGCGCATGAAACCGGCGAGCTGCTCGAGCGTGACGTAGCCGTTGTGCTGCGTGTCGATTTCGTCGAAATGCTGCGCGACCATCGGCATGCCCGCGGCGGCCTGCTCGCGGGTGAGCTTGCCGTCGTGCGTCGTGTTCGCGCTGGCGAAACGGGACTGCAACTGCATCAGCGCACGTTCGACGCGTGCACCGCCGTTCGCCGCGCCAGGCGGCACCTGCTGGGCCGACGCTGCTGCTGAGACGATACACAAAACGACGACGGCAATCATCTTCTTGATGGACTTCATGGGGTTTCTCCTTGCGTGGCCGACGGTCTGCGCCGGCCGGGTGGTTGATGAAATAAACGGATGGAAAACGAAGCGAAACGAAGCGGCGCCGGGTTATGCCCAGTGCGCGGGTACCCACACGCGGCCGGCCCAGTGGGCGGGCACCCAGATGACGGCGCGCGGCGGGTGGGCGACATACACGGCACGCGGGGCGACGTACACGGAACGCGGCAGCGGCGGCGCGAGATACAGGACCTTCGGCGGCGGCGGCGCGACGTAGACGACACGCGGCGCGACCACGACAGCCTTCGGCGCCGCAACGCGCACGACCTTCGGCGGGGGCGGCGTGACGATGACAGCGGCAGGCACGGGCGGCGGGGGCGTGACCACGACGGCGGCCGGTGCAGGGGCCGCGACAG
>NZ_JAAGPM010000268.1:0-4562 GCF_017104865.1 Burkholderia sp. Ac-20349 | reverse complement strand
TGCCGGCCGATTTCAGTGCGCCGATCGTGATCGTCCAGCACGTCGACCGCGCGTTCGCCGAAGGCATGGCGCAATGGCTCGACGGCCAGACGCCGCTCGCCGTGCGCGTCGCGCGCGAAGGCGACCGCCCGCAGCCGGGCGTCGCGCTGCTCGCCGCGACCGACGACCACCTGCGCATCACGCGCGCCGGCACGCTCGAATACACGCGCGAGCCGGCCGCCACGCCGTATCGCCCGTCGGTCGACGTGTTCTTCAACAGCCTGACCGAGCACTGGCCCGGCCGCGTGATCGGCGTGCTGCTCACCGGGATGGGCCGCGACGGCGCGATCGGCCTGAAGGCGCTGCGGATGAAGGGCTACCATACGATCGCGCAGGACGAGGCGACGAGCGCCGTGTACGGCATGCCGAAGGCGGCCGCGACACTCGGCGCGGCGCGCGCGATCCTGCCGCTCGGGCGCATCGCGGGCGAGCTGGCGGCGCTCGCGAGAATCTGAGCCCGACGATGAACACGCGCAACACCCTTGCCTGCCCCTGCAACAACCGCAACAACCCGCATCGACCATGACCCTTGACCTGACTCGCCCGCCAGGCGGCCCCTACACGCCGCCCGCCGACGTGCCGGCGATGGTGCTGCTGGTCGATGACCAGACGATCGTCGCGGAAGCCGTGCGGCGCGCGCTCGTCGACGAGGAAGGTATCGATTTCCACTACTGCCCGCGGTCGGACGACGCGATGGCCACCGCGATCGAGACGCGGCCGACCGTGATCCTGCAGGACCTCGTGATGCCCGGCACCGACGGGCTGAGCCTCGTGAAAGCGTACCGGACGAATCCGGCGACGCGCGACGTGCCGATCATCGTGCTGTCGACGCAGGAAGAGCCCACGATCAAGAGCGCCGCGTTCGCGGCCGGCGCGAACGACTACCTCGTGAAGCTGCCCGACCGCATCGAGCTCGTCGCGCGGGTGCGCTACCACTCGCGCTCGTACATGAACCTGCTGCAGCGCGACGAGGCCTACCGCGCGCTGCGGCAATCGCAGCAGCAGTTGCTCGAAGCCAATCTCGAGCTGCGGCGCCTCACGCATTCGGACGGCCTGACCGGGCTGTCGAACCGGCGCTATCTCGACGAATACCTCGCCGCCGAATGGCGGCGCGGCACGCGCGAACGCAGCGAGCTGTCGCTGCTGATGATCGACGTCGACAATTTCAAGCTGTACAACGACACGTACGGCCACGTGTCGGGCGACAGCGTGCTCAAGCAGATCGCGTCGACCATCGAGCGCTGCCTCGGCCAGTCGGGCGATCTCGCCGCGCGTTTCGGCGGCGAGGAATTCGCGGTCGTGATGCCGGCCACGTCGCCCGGCGCCGCGCGGCTGCTCGGCGAGAAGATCCGCCTCGCGGTCGAGGCGCTGCGGCTGCGGCACGCGCAGTCGTCGACGGGCAGCACCGTGACGATCAGCATCGGCGGCGCGAGCATCGTGCCGATGCCCGGCCTGCCGACGACCCTGCTGATCGAAGCGGCCGACCGCGCGCTCTATCGCGCGAAGCACGAAGGCAAGAACCGCGTCGAGATCGATGCGACGCCGACGACGCCGGGCCCCGGCGGGTTCGGCGGCTTTGGCGCGCCGCGCGGCGACTGAACGCTGAACGCCGGGCGCGCGCCGCGCTCACACGGCGCCGAGCCGGCGCGCGTAGTCGTTCGGATCCAGCGGACGGCTGAACAGATAGCCCTGCTGCATGTCGCAGCCGATCTGCTGCAGAAACCACGACTGCGCCTGCGTCTCGACGCCTTCGGCCGTGACCTTCATCCCGAGCGAATGCGCCATCGCGACCACGGCCTGCGTGATCGCCACCGAATCGTGATGATCGGGCACGCCCGACACGAACGAGCGGTCGACCTTCAGGTTGTGCAGCGGAAAGCGCTTCAGGTACGCGAGCGACGAATAGCCGGTGCCGAAATCGTCGACCGAGATCCGCACGTTCATGTCCGTGAGCGCCTCGAGCATCGGCAGTACGGTGTCCGTGTCGTTCATCAGCAGTCCTTCGGTAATCTCGAGTTCGAGCGCGGACGGATCGAGCCGCGTCTGCGCGAGGCAGCGATCGACCGATTCGACGAGCCCCTCGTGGAACTGCCGCGGCGACAGGTTGACGGCCAGCATCAGGTCGGGCGCGATCGTGCGGCGCCATTCGGCCGCCTGCCGGCACGCGGTTTCGAGCACCCACTGGCCGATCGCGACGATCAGCCCCGTATCTTCCGCGACCGGAACGAACTCCGTCGGCGACATCGGCCCGAGCTCGGGGCTCGTCCAGCGCAGCAGCGCTTCGGCGCCGACCGTGCGGCCGCTGCGCGCGTCGACGACGGGCTGATACGCGAGCCGCAGCATGTCCGACGAGAGCGCGCGCCGCAGCGACTGCTCGATCGCGAAGCGGCGCTGCAGCCGCAGGTTGAGCTGTGCGGTGAAGAACGTGAAGTGATTGCGGCCGCGCTGCTTCGCGTCGTACATCGCCGAATCGGCGTTGCGCATCAGCGTGACGGCGTCGTCGCCGTCGCGCGGCGCGACGCTGATCCCGATCGACACACCGAGCCAGTATTCGTTGTTCGCGATCGCGAACGGCTTCGCGATCGCATCGATCACCTCGCGCGCGAGCACCGCGAGCCGCTCGGGATCGGCGCAGTCCTCGACGAGGATCACGAACTCGTCGCCGCCCACCCGCGTGAGCGCATACTGCCCGCCGCCGCAGGCCGAGAGCCGTGCGGCGACGCTGCGCAGCAGCGCGTCGCCCGCTTCGTGGCCGGCCGTGTCGTTGACCTTCTTGAAGCCGACGAGATCGATGAACAGGATCGCGACGCGTGCAGGCCCGCCCGCCGCATCGTGTCCGCCGAACAGCTCGCGCATGCGGTCGCCGAGCCAGCGGCGGTTGTAGAGGCCCGTCAGCGCATCGCGCGTCGCCAGGTAGCGCAACTGCTGCTGCGCTTCGCGCACGGGGCCGATGTCGTTGAACGACACGAGCACCGAGTCGGCTTGCTTGTCGCCCGGCTTAACGATCGGCACCGCGTTGCCGCGCACCCAGATGACGTCGCCGTCCGCGAGGCCGAAGCCGACCGTGTAGTCGAGCATCGGCGTGGCCGTCTCGAGCGCGCGCCGGCTCGGCCATTCGTCGGGCGCGATCGGCGAGCCGTCTTCATGCAGCTTGCGCAGGATCACCGTCGACAGCCGGCGGCCGACGAGGTCGCCATGCACGCGCATCATCCGGTTCGCGCTCGGGTTGCTCGCGACCACGACGCCGTCGCGCGACACGACGAGGATCCCTTCGTGCAGGCTGTTGACCACGAGCCGGTGATGTTCCTCGCTGCGCGCGAGCTGTCGCGCGATCCGGTCCTGGTGTACCGCGAGGCCCACGCTGTTGCCGATATCGCGCAACAGCGCGGTTTCCTCGTCGCCGGGCCGGCGCGGCGTGCGGTGATAGACGGCGAACGCGCCGAGCACGGCGCCGGTGTCGTCAAGGAACGGCACCGACCAGCAGGCGCGCAAGCCCAGCGGCAACGCGACGGAACGGTAGTCGGCCCAGAGCGGATCGGTTTCGATGTCTTCGACGGCGACCATCCGGCGCAGGTACATCGCCGTGCCGCACGAGCCGGCCGCAGGGCCGATCGACGCGCCTTCGATCGCCGCGCTGTACTGCGCGGGCAACGACGGCGCGGCGCCGACGTGCACGTGCACGCCGTCGGGATCGAGCAGCAGGATCGTGCATGACGCGCCGTCGCCGAGCAAAGCCTCGGCACGCCGGCAGACTTCGACCAACAGCTCCGGCAGCGGTGTGTTGCGCGTGATCAGTCTCAGCACGCTTTGCTCGGACGCAAGCACTTCCGCCGCGAGCCCGAGACTGTAACGAGAACTTTGCGGTTCGGTATTCAAGATGAATCCTGCCGTCGGTCCGATCGGGTCTGATGCGCCCGATTCGTTTTCGATCCTTCGTGCCGTTTTTCGCCCCGGGTTTACGCCGATGCCCGGTGCGCCCCGTGAAACGCGCGGTGCCAACGCGCGCCGAAAACTATTTAACACCAATCCGTGACACGCCGGGGATCCGTGCGCATCAGGGGTTACGCGCGGTCGGTGCGGCGTTTGCCGCCGGCAGTCAGCTTGCCGAAAGACTCGCGCGCGATGCGACGGCCTGGGGGCAAGACCGGGCCCGGCCCGCGCCGCGTGCGCACACGGTGCGTCGGATCGTGGCGGTGCCCCCGGCTCCGTTCGCGTTCAGTCGTCCGCGCCGGGATCCGTGCGCGTCACGGCCTTCAACGCATCGATCGCGGCCGCGACCGACACGCCCGCGGGCGCCGCATACAACGCGCCGACCGTTTCAGGCATCGTCGACAGCTTCAGCGGCAACCGGCCGACGCGCTCGCCTGCGCGCGCGGCCAGCGCGAACGCACGGGCCGACTGCACGAACAGACACGGCAACTGCTCGGCCACCGCGCGGTTGGTCTGCCATGACACCGATTCCATCAGCACGGACGGTGGCGCCAGGCCCGCCTTCGCGAACTCGGCGTCCAGCGCCGTGCGCG
>NZ_JAAGPM010000267.1:0-4564 GCF_017104865.1 Burkholderia sp. Ac-20349 | reverse complement strand
GCGGCGCGTCGGCGTGCGCTACGACGAGATCGCGATCGCACCGATGTTCGATGCCTTCCGCGCATCGCTCGCGGGCGAGTTCGCGGGCCGCGCGGAAGACGCGACGGAGGAGAACATCCAGGCGCGCGTCGAAGTGCAGCGAGTCGCCGGGCGACAGCGGGTAATCCTTCTTGCCGACCGTGTAGCAGATCCGGCCGGCCAGCACGTACACGAATTCGTCGCCGCCGTGCGCGACCCATTCCGAGCGGTAGCCTTCCATCATCTGCACCTTGAGCGCATTGATCTGGCTGCCGTCGAACGTGGTGGACAGGCGTTCGTACCACTGCGACCTGGCGTCGAGCGCGTACGGCTTGCGGCGGCCCTCGTACGAATCGGGCTGGGCCTGGCGCGGCTGGTCGATCAGCGCGCTGAGCGGCACGCCGAGCGCCTTCGCGACGTTGACGAGCGACGACAGCGAGATGCCCGTGAGGTGGCGCTCGACCTGGGACAGGAACCCGACCGACAGCTTCGCTTCGGTCGCGACTTCCAGCAGCGTCTTCTTCGCTTCCCGGCGCAGGCGGCGAATGCGCTGGCCGATACGCATGAGGTCTGAATCCATGAATCTCTTTCGTGGCAACGAGTCGGGAGGCGAGCGGACGGGCGGTGCAGTCGCCGAACAGGGAATTCCGCGCATCGCACGAAGCACGGCCGTCGGGGCGGCGATGCCGGCGAATTGTACCGCGCGGTGTCGCCGGGTGAATTGACGTTGTGCCGGGATGTGCAGGCGCCACCCCGATTTTAGCCCTACGAAAATTTTAGCTTGACCTCAATTTCGGCGTGCTCTAGATTCTGCTGCGCATATCAAACAAAGTTAAGTGGGACGAAATTTTTTCAAGGGCCTGCCGCCGGAACGGAACGGTGGCCCGGCGCCATGCGGGGTCGAGCGCCGACCGTGCAGCGGCGCCGTGCCGTGTCAGGCCTGCCTCGGGCTTGCTCCCCGCCGCGTCACCGCCGGCCGCCGACAACAACGCATAACGGGCTTCCGATGATCGATCGACTGAAATACAGCTTCTCCGGCCTTCCCCCGTACGACGCATCCGTCGCCGATACTCAGGCAGGCCTGTCGCGCCTGCTCGACGCCGCGCGGCTCGACGCGGTGCTGGTCACGTCGCAGGACGAATACGTGACCGAGTACCTGCCGCGCAGCAACAACCCGCGCTACGCGCTGTCGGGTTTCGACGGCTCGGCCGGCTGCGGGATCTTCCTGAGCGCGGCGACCGCGCAGGCGCTCGATCTGCCCCCGTTCGTGCTGTTCGTCGACGGCCGCTATCACCTGCAGGCCGAGCAGCAGTGCGATCCGGCGCGCGTGCGCATCGAGAAGCTCGGGATGAACGTGACGATCTGGCAGGCGATGGCCGACTGGCTGGTCGCGCACGGGAGCCGGCTCGCGCGGGTCGGCTACGACGCGCTGCGGATCAGCGTCGCGCAGCGCGATCGCCTGTTCGAACAGACGCAGGCGGTGTCGCTCGACTGGACGAGCCTCGCCGAGCGCGAGATCGATCGCGCGATCGCACTGCCGGGCTGGGTCGTCGAGCGGCCGATCTTCGAGGTGCCGGAATCGATGACCGGCCTGAGCGTCGCGCAGAACCTCGACGCGCTGAACCGCCAGCTCGCCGCGCATACCGGCGCACCGGACGGCAAGACCGCGTTCTTCACCTGCGCGTCGGACGATCTCGCGTATCTGCTGAACAGCCGTGGCTATCACATCCCGAATGCGTCGTCGCACCTCGGCTTCCTGTTCGCGGTCGGCGGGCAGGTGGCGTTGTTCCTGCCGGAAGGCTGCGACCGCTGCGAGGTCACGCTCGAGTCGTATCCGGCGCTGCAGGTGATCCGGCGCGATGTCGCGGCGCTCGAGCGCTTTCTGGCTCAGTTCGCGGTCGAGCATGTGTGCTACGGCTTCGAATCGGTGAACTGCGCGCTCGTCGACGCGGTGAAGCGGGTGTGGCCGCAGGCGCGGCATGCCGACTTCAACCCGGTCGAAGCGATGCGGGCCGGCAAGACGCCGGCGGTGCTCGACCGGTTCCGCGACGCGTTCGCGCGCAGCTCCGCGGCGATCGCCGAGACGATGCGCTGGGCGAAGGCCGGCGAGCCGGGCGCACGCCATACCGAGTACGACCTGGCGCGCGCGATCAACGACGCGTACGGCGCGCGTTCGGCAGTGGCGCTGACGTTTCCGTCGATCGCGGCGAACGGCGCGAACAGCGCGTTCGCGCACTACACGGCGGCGAGCGCCGACGTCGAGCTGACGGAAGGCGAACTCGTGCTGCTCGACAGCGGCGCCTATTACGAAGCCGGCTTCGCGACGGACTGCACGCGCGTCGTGCTGCGCCGGACCCGCCCGGATACGGTCGCGCAGCCGTGGCAGCGCGAGATCTACACGGTCGCGCTGAAGGCATGCATCAAGGGGCTCGTCACGCGCTTCCCGAGCACGGCAAAGGGCGGCGACGTCGATGCGCTCGTGCGGCAGGTGTGCCGCGACCACGGCCACGATTTCGGCCACGGCACCGGGCACGGCGTCGGGATTCACGTGCACGAGGGCGGCGTGCGGTTCGCGCCGGGGGCGAAGTACGGGCTCGTGCCGAATGCGGTGATTTCGGTCGAGCCGGGCATCTACGTGCAGGGCAAGGGCGGCGTGCGGATCGAGAACATCGTGATCATCCGCCAGGACGACGCGCAGCCGGATACCGTGACGTTCGAGAACATCGTGACGGTCGGCTACGACTGGGACCTGATCGATCTCGACCTGCTGGACGACGGCGAGCGCGCGTACCTGCGCGACTACGAGCGGCTGTGCGTGGAGCGCGGCACGCAGGTCACCGCGTGTCCGCTGTTGTAACGAGGAAGCAGGCAGGGGCGCGGCCGCCGGGCGGTCGCGCGGCGCGATGTCAGCGCGTGAGTGCCGACACGCGCCCGTCGGGGCCGTAGACGCCGGCCGGCGCGGGGGCCGAGCGCAGCACCGCGAGCGCACGCTCGTTGTAGTCCATCCGGATCCGGATCAGCATCCCGTTGTTCGCATTGGCCCGGCGCGCGCGTTCGGCGGACTGCTGCAGCAACTGCCAGCGGCCGGCGAGGCGGGCATCGCGTTCGGCGGCCTGGTCCATCCCCTTCTTGCCGGACGGAAAGCCGAGCGCGGAAAGCTGCGTGTCGCGCGTGCGTTCGAGCTGCGCGAGCCGGTCGATCAGCGCGCTTTTCTTTTCGACGATCCCGGGCAGCATCTCGAGCGGCTCGGCCGTCGTCAGTGCCTTTTCCTCGTAGACGAGCAGGGACGCGAACGCCTCGACCGTCGCGTGTTCGTCGTTGACCGTGGCCAGCAGCTCTTCTCTCATCGCGTCATGCTCGTCGCGCCGGCGCGGGTGAGCGCCGGCAAACCGGGGGACCGGCCTCGCGAGGCCGGCTTCAGCTGCCCGGGCGCTGCTGCTGCAGCAGCTCGCGGGCGGTATTCAATACGCCGTCGGCGATCTTGTTCGCGTCGATCTTCAGCGTGCCGTTGTTCAGCGCGTCCTTGATCGACTGGACCAGGCCCGTGTCGATATCGCCGTTGCCGGACGCGGATACCGAACGCAGCTGGCCGGACAGACCCGACAGGTTCACGGTCGTGTCGCCGCCGGTCGATCCTGCGTCGGCCGTCTGCGCGGACGAGGACGAGGCCGTGCCGGATGGCGCACGGGTCGCGCCGTTGCCGGTCGGCGCCACGGGGCTCGGGTTCGGAGTGGAATCGATCTTCACGATGGGTTTCCTGTTCGGTTTGACCCAGATAACGGCCGGGTCGGCCCGAACTTTAGCATCGCGAGCCCGAAATGCTCCGAATAAACAATTCTTTACATTCTTTCCGCCAGATCCGTCCCTACAGCGGAATTTCCACGGTGCCGGCGTCCTTGACGATCGCCGTGACGATCTGGCCCGCCGCCATCCGCACCCGTACCGACTGGCCCGGCGCCGCGTTTGCCAGCGCGCTGCCCTCGGCCGAAATCGTGAAACCGGGCCCGGCCGCGACGACCCGCACCGTCTGGCCGGCCGACACCGACGCCGCGCTCTTCAGCAGGTCCTGGCGTAGCGGCAGCCCGGCCGAGATGCGCGCGAGCGCGGTCGCGCCGATCGCCTGCGCCGGATCGGTGATCACCGCGAGCGGCAGCACCGTCAGGTCGCCGTCGCGGGCGACCAGGTCGGCCGCGGAGAGCGGCTCGCCGGGCGCGATCTGGCGCGCGGCGACGTAATAGGTGGCCTGCACGGCGACTTTCGCCTGCAGGTAGACGGTCCATGGCCGCTCGCCCGCGCAGCGCACGCCGACCGTCGTGCGGCCCCACAGGCGCGCGCCGGTCGGCAGGAATGGCTCGAGCGTCGTGCACGCGGCGAGCCCGCGCGGAAACGCGGTCGTGACCGTCACGGTGGTCTTGCCGGGCAGGCCGGCGATCGCCTGCAGCGTCATGCTCTTGCCCGCGCCGGACGGCCCGAACAGCACGACACGCTGAGTCGTCGCCGTGAACGACATGTCGAGCGTGAAGCGGCGCTCGGCGTTCGCGTAGGT
>NZ_JAAGPM010000266.1:0-4488 GCF_017104865.1 Burkholderia sp. Ac-20349 | reverse complement strand
CCGCGCAGCCGGTCAGCCCCGGCCCGCAGACAGCAGCCTTTGCGCAGGGCGTCGGCGCCGCGCATGCGGCGGCCGTCACGCTGTCGAACGCGTCGCTGCGGCTCGACGTGCTGCCGCATCTCGGCGGCGGCATCGCGCGCTTCGACTGGCGCGGCGACAACGGTGCGCTGATGCCGGTGTTCCGCCGTTGCGAACACCCGGAGACGGCGACGGACCCGAACAAGCTCGCGTGCTATCCGCTGCTGCCGTACTCGAACCGGATCGGCGATGGGCGGTTCGAATGCGACGGACGCAGCGTCGCGGTGCCGCGCAACCGGCGCGACGAGCCGCTGCCGATCCACGGCGACGGCTGGCTCGCGCCGTGGCAGGTGGACGATGCGACCGGCACGTCGCTGCAGCTGTCGCTCGATCGCACCGCCGGCGCGCCGTATGCGTTTCGCGCGATCCAGTCGTTCGAGCTCGACGATGCGACGCTGTCGATCGCGCTGACGATCGAGAACGCGGGGCGCGCGCGGCTGCCGTTCGGGCTCGGCGTCCATCCGTTCCTGGTGCGCGATGCCGTGACCGAGCTGGCCGCGGCGGCCGGCGGGCTGTGGCTGTCGGGCGCCGATTTTCTGCCGGTGCGGCACGTGAGCGTGCCGCCGGCCTGGCAGTTCGGCGTCGCGTATCCGCTGCCGGCCGCGCTCGTCAATCATGCGTTCACCGGCTGGGGCGGCCACGCGACGGTGAGCTGGCCGCGCCGCGGGCTGTCGCTGACGGTGGCGGCCGACGCCGACGCATACGTGCTCTATACGCCGCCCGGCGAGGATTTCTTCTGCTTCGAGCCGGTCGATCATCCGATCAATGCGGTGAACCTGCCGGGCGGTGCGGCCGCGCACGGGATGACGCTGCTCGCGCCGGGCGAGCGGCTTACGCGGCGGTTTTCGTTCACCGTCGAGCGCGCCGATGCACGCAGCGACGCCGCTTCGCGCGAAGGGCGACGGCGACGCGGGTAAAATACGCGGTCTACCAACGGTTTGCCGCGAGTATCCGCCATGTCTTCCCCGCTTACTTTCATCGAATCGCTGCGCGCCGCGTGGCAGCGCACCCATTCGCTGCTGTGCGTCGGCCTCGATCCCGAGCCGTCGCGCTTTCCCGTGCAGTTCGACGGCCAGCCCGACGCGATCTTCGAATTCTGCCGGCAGATCGTCGACGCGACCGCGCAATACGCGAGCGCGTTCAAGCCGCAGATCGCCTACTTCGCCGCGCATCGCGCGGAAGACCAGCTCGAGCGCCTGATCGCGCACATCCACCTCCAGCACCCGGGCCTGCCCGTGATCCTCGACGCGAAGCGCGGCGACATCGGCAGCACGGCCGAGCAGTACGCGCGCGAAGCGTTCGAGCGCTATCGCGCGGACGCCGTCACGGTGAACCCGTACATGGGTTACGACTCGGTCGAGCCGTACTTCGAGCACGAAGGCAAGGGCGTGATCGTGCTGTGCCGCACGTCGAACCCGGGCGGTTCCGACCTGCAGTTCCTCGACACGAACGGCCGGCCGCTGTACCAGGTCGTCGCCGACCTCGCCGCGAACAAGTGGAACGCGAAAAACGGCCAGCTCGGCCTCGTGGTCGGCGCGACGTTCCCGAAGGAAATCGAGATCGTGCGCGGGATCGTCGGCGACATGCCGCTCCTGATTCCCGGCATCGGCGCGCAGGGCGGCGACGTGCAGGCGACCGTCAACGCGGGTCGCACGGCCGACGGCACCGGCATGATGATCAACTCGTCGCGCGCGATCCTGTACGCGAGCAACGGCGAGGATTTCGCCGAAGCCGCGGCGCTCGCCGCGCAGAAGACCCGCGACACGATCAACGCACATCGTTGATGTCGCACCGGCCGCCTTCCCGGGCGGCCGGTTCCGGCGGGCCCGCGCGCGCGGGCCCGGGCCGTTTCCCTCGCTGTTCCCGCCTTTCGGCCCGCACGCCCCGCACTGGCGCACGCGGACAACTTCCCGTCGCTTCCGCACCGCATGCCCGCAATTTAGTCGCGCGATGCTCCCGCTTGTCATCGATCCGTAACCAAAATGTCAAGAAAGGAGCGACGCCATGCCCAAGCTGTCCCGACGTCTTCTGAGCGCGCTTGCCGCATCGCTGTGCATGAGCTTCGCCCATGCGGCGGATCTCTCGCACTGGCCGGCCGACAGCGCGAAGGCGCTGAACGAGATGATCGCCGCGCACGCGCACCGCGGCGACTACGCGGTGTTCGACGCCGACAACACGACCTACCGCTACGACCTCGAGGAGTCGCTGCTGCCGTACCTCGAGAACCGCGGCGTGCTGACGCGCGACACGCTAGACCCGTCGCTGAAGCTGATCCCGTTCAAGGATTCCGCCGACTACCAGGAATCGCTGACGAGCTATTACTACCGGCTGTGCGAGATCGACGACCTGGTCTGCTACCCGTGGATCGCGCAGGCGTTCGCCGGGCAGTCGCTGGCCGACCTGAAGCGCCACGTCGACGCGATGCTCGCCGACGGCAAGCCGATCCCGATCCGCTACTGGCAGGGCGACAAGGTGGTCGGCGGCACGGTGAACCCGCCGCGCTTCTTCCGCGGGATGCAGGAGCTGTACAACGCGCTGCGCGAGAACGGCATCGAGGTCTACGTGATGACGGCCGCGCACGAGGAGCTCGCGCGGCTCGTGCTGTCCGACCCGAAGTACGGCTACAACGTGAAGCCGCAGAACGTGATCGGCGTGACGACGCTGCTGCGCAACCCGGCGACCGGCGCGCTGACCACATCGCGGCTGCAGATCAAGGCCGGCAAGTACGACGAGGCCGCGAACCGCAGCCTGGTGATCACGCCGTTCCTGATGAACCCGATGACCTGGTACGAAGGCAAGCTCGGCTCGATCGTCGGCTGGATCGACCAGTGGAAGAAGCCGGTGCTCGTCGCGGGCGACACGCCGACGTCCGACGGCTACATGCTGCTGAACGCGACCGACGTCGCGCGCGGCGGCGTGCGCGTGTGGGTGAACAAGAAGGACAAGCAGATGGCGCAGATCCGCGCGTGGTCGGATGAATCGGCCGCGCAGCAGAAGTCGCTCGGCCTGCCGGTGACGGCGGACAAGAACTGGATCGTCGTGAAGCCCGACGCGATCCAGTAAGCGGCAAGCGACGACGAGGGCGCCGCGGGCGCCCGTCGATCGATCAGCCCTCGCGCTCGTCGAGCAGCTTCAGCAGCCCGCGCAGCGCATGCGCGGCCGCCTGCGTGCGGATTTGTTCGCGGTCGCCCTTGAACACGAGCGTCTCGACGTCGGTATGCAGCCGGTTGCTCCAGCCGAACGACACGGTGCCGACCGGCTTCTTCTCGCTGCCGCCGGCCGGGCCCGCGATGCCGGTGACGGACAGCGCGACCTGCGCGCGGCTGTTGCGCAGCGCGCCTTCGGCCATCGCGCGCGCGACGGGCTCGCTGACGGCGCCGTGCTTGTCGATCAGATCGGGCGGCACGCCGATCATCTCGATCTTGGCCTGGTTCGAGTACGTGACGAAGCCGCGCTCGAACCATTGGCTGCTGCCGGAGATGTCGGTGATCGCCGCGGCGATCATGCCGCCGGTGCAGGATTCGGCGGTGGCGAGCGTCAGGTGCTCGTCACGCAGCTTGTTGCCTGCGCGGATCGCAAGCTGGTGGACGACGGAATCGGTTGGCATGCGCGTCGGGAAACGGGAGTCGGGAAATCGGTCAGCCGACGACGGAGCGCCACAGGGCGATCACGAGCAGCGTCATGAACGCGGCAACCAGGTCGTCGACCATGATGCCGAGCCCGCCTTTCAGGCGGCGGTCGAAATAGCGGATCGGCGGCGGCTTGAGCATGTCGAAGAAGCGGAACGCGACGAACGCCCACAGCTGGCCGACGAAGGTCGCGGGCGTGACGAACAGCATCACGAGCCAGATCGCGACGATCTCGTCCCAGACGACGGCGCCCGGATCGGACGACCCCATCTTCTTCGCGGTGAAACCGGTGAGCCACGTGCCGGCCACGAAGCCGACCGCGATCAGCGCCCACCATTCGGGCACCGTCAGATAGCGGTTGAGCACGACGAACGTGAGCCAGCCGAACAGCGAGCCGAACGTGCCGGGCATGAGCGGCGCGAGCCCGCTGCCGAAGCCGAGCGACACGATATGCGCCGGATGCGACAGCATGAAGCGCGCGGTCGGGCGCGGCGCGGCGCCGGGCTCGGTCGCCTGCGGTGCGGGCGTCGGGTCAGTCTGCATGGAAGTGGTCGAAACCGTGCAACGTGAGAGCCAGGGGCGCGCCGGCGGCGTCGCGCCACGCGATCGCGGGCCGCTCCGACGGCGCGGACAAGCCGCGTATTGTACCGATTCGCGTGACCGCCACACCGGCCTTCGCGCCGGCCGCCTCGACCGCTGCGCGGGCCGCGGCGGGCGCGGTAAAGCACAGCTCGTAGTCGTCGCCGCCGGCCAGCGCGCCGCCGCCCCGTACCGCGGGGCG
>NZ_JAAGPM010000265.1:0-4609 GCF_017104865.1 Burkholderia sp. Ac-20349 | reverse complement strand
GCCTCAGCGGCGTCGCGGCCGGTGCGCGACGCGCGCGCGCGGTTCGCGCTCGCGCAGCTGCGCTGGCAGCGTGCGCGGCCCGATCCGTCGCAGGCGCGCTTGGCGCTCGCGGGGCTGTCGCAGCGTCTGGCGCTGGCCTTGCAGCGCCGTCACGAACGCGACACGGCTCGCGTGTCAGCCTGTGCGGCAAGGCTCGAGGTGTTGAGCCCGCAGCGCACGCTCGAGCGCGGTTATGCGGCGCTGATCGATGCACAGACGGGCCGTGCGGTGCGCACGCCGAACGCGCTGAAGCCGCAGCGCCGCCTGACCGTGCATCTCGCGGAAGGCTCGGCCGACGTGTCGCTTGCCGACGTGCAGCCGCGGCTGACCGATACGATCTGATGTAACCGGCGCGCGCACCGTGACGGTCGCGCAACGGCCAAACCGCGCGCCGGAACGGGTGCTGCGCAGCGCCTGCTCGTCCGGCCGGACGTTGCGTCAACATCGCTTTTCCGCATACCGCGGATAAATGGCCCGTGAGTTTGCGGGGTTATTCGTCCTCGCCTACAATCGGACGCTCGGCAGCATTCAACACAGCCTCCCTACATACTCAACGAAGGAATCGCCATGGCTCATACGCTCCCGCCGCTCCCGTACGCTGAAGACGCACTCGCGCCGACCATCTCGCTCGAGACGATCCAGTACCACTACGGCAAGCACCATCAGGCTTATGTGACGAACCTGAACAATCTGATCCCGGGCACGGAATTCGAAAACCTGTCGCTGGAAGAGATCGTGAAGAAGTCGTCGGGCGGCATCTTCAACAACGCCGCGCAAATCTGGAACCACACGTTCTTCTGGAACAGCCTGTCGCCGAACGGCGGCGGCGCACCGACCGGCGCGCTGGGCGACGCGATCAACGCGAAGTGGGGTTCGTACGACGCGTTCAAGGAAGCGTTCACGAAGGCCGCAGTCGGCACGTTCGGTTCGGGCTGGGCATGGCTGGTGAAGAAGGCTGACGGTTCGCTCGACATCGTGTCGACGAGCAACGCCGCAACGCCGCTGACGACCGCCGACAAGGCACTGCTGACGATCGACGTGTGGGAACACGCGTACTACATCGACTACCGCAACGCACGTCCGAAGTTCGTCGAAGCGTTCTGGAACATCGTGAACTGGGACTTCGCAGCGAAGAACTTCGCGTAAGGTCCGGCGCCTGCGCGCCGCTACGGCGCGCGGCACCCAGCAAAAAAGCCCTCGAAACGAGGGCTTTTTGTTTTTTGTGGCGAGTGAACGTGCCGTGCGTGCCCGATCAGGCCAGCAGGCCGAGGCCCCAGCCGAGCGCGGCGCTTGCGAGCACGACCGCCCACGGCGGTACGCGCCAGAACACCAGCGCGACGAATGCGACGAGCGCGGCGGCCAGATCGCCGGGCGCCACGATCGTGTCGGTCCAGACCGGGTGATAGAGCGCGGCGAGCAGCAGCCCGACGACGGCCGCGTTCACGCCCGCGAGCGCGGCCTGCATCCGCGTGCTGCGGCGCAGGCGTTCCCAGAATGGCGCGGTGCCGGCCACCAGCAGGAACGACGGCGCGAAGATCGACACCAGCGCGATCGTGCCGCCGAGCCAGCCGTTCGGCGCGTGGCGCAGCGACGCGCCGAGGAACGCCGAGAACGTGAACAGCGGCCCCGGCACCGCCTGCGCGACGCCATATCCGGCCAGGAATGCTGCATCGCCGACCCAGCCGGGCGCGACCACGGCCGCCTGCAGCAGCGGCAGCACCACGTGCCCGCCGCCGAACACGAGCGCACCCGTGCGGAAGAATGCATCGACGACGGCGAGCGTATCGGAGCGCAGCGCGCGGGCCGCGAACGGCAGCACGACGAGGAGCGCCGCGAACAGCGCGAGCCACAGTACGCCCGCGCGGGGCGACACGTGCAGCGGCAGCGGATCGTGGGCGCCGCGCGCCGGCTGCGGCAGCAGCACGAGGCCGGCCAGTCCGGCCGCGACGATCACGGCAACCTGCGTCCACGCGGCCGGCGCGAGCAGCGCGACGCAGGCGGCCGCGGCCATCAGCGTGACGCGACGCGCATCCGGGCACAGCGTGCGCGCCATGCCCCACACGGCTTGCGCGATCACGGCGACCGACACGATGCGCAGCCCGTGCAGCGCACCGGCTTCGATCGGTGCGCCCGTCGCGTGCACGCCGAGCGCGAACAGCATCATCAGCAGCGCCGACGGCAGCGTGAAGCCGAGCCACGCGGCGAACATGCCGGCATAGCCGGCGCGCGCGAGACCGATCGCCATCCCGACCTGGCTGCTCGCGGGCCCCGGCAGGAACTGGCACAGCCCGACGAGATCCGCATACGTGCGCTCGGTGAGCCAGCCGCGCCGCGTGACGAATTCGGTGCGGAAGTAGCCGAGATGCGCGACCGGACCGCCGAACGACGTGAGGCCGAGCCGCAGGAATGCGACGAACACCGGCCACGGATGGCGGGAGGGAGCGGAGGCGGTCGACGTGCTCAAGGCTGTGCCGGCGGATGAACGGACGAGCCGCCACGATAGCGCATCGCGGTGACGGCGGGGAGGCCGCGCCGCGGCCGTGCCGGGGCTCAGCGCACGCCGTCGGGCAACCCGCTCGCGCGCCGCAGCGCAGCGACGTCGACGAGCTCGATCTCGCCGACGTGCAGCCGCACGACGCCATCGGCCTGCAGCGCCTTCAGCAACTGGTTGGTGGTCTGCCGCGTCAGCGACAGCATCGCCGCGAGCGTTTCCTGCGACAGCCGGATGCGGGTGCGGCCGGCGCTGATCCCGCCATAGCCGTCGGCGATCATCAGCAGGCGGGCGGCGAGCCGCTGCGCGGCCGGCATCACGCTCATCGATTCGACGGTCAGGAAACTCAGGCGCAGCTTCTGCGCCATCAGCAGCGCGAATTGCCGCCAGTATTGCGGCGTCGCGTCGAGGATCGCGAGCAGCGTGGCCTGCGGGACGTGCAGCAGCAACGCGTCGTCGAGCGCGATCGCATCGTGCGTGCGCGGCTGGCCGTCGAACAGCGCGATTTCGCCGAACCAGGTGACGGGCTCGGCCACGGTCAGCAGCGCTTCCTTGCCCTGCGGGTCGACCGCACCTATCGTGAGTGAACCGGCCAGGACGGCGTACAGCCCGCACGGCGGGTCGCCGCGCCGGAACAGCGCATGGCCGCCCGGCAGCCGGCGCAGCGCCGCGCGGGCGAGCAGGTCCGCGCGCAACGCGGGCGGCAGCGCGGCGAACCACGGGTTCGCTTCGATCTGCGGCAGGTACGGGGTGAGCGACGAGGGCATGGGCACGCGATGTCGGGTAGCTGACAGAGGTTCTCGGGCGTGACGCGCATCATAGCGCTCAATAACCGACCAGGAGACGCGATGAAGACGCTCGAAGACCATCTTTCCCAGTATGCGGCCTACCACCGAGACGCGCGCAACATCGCGACGCACCTGGTCGGGATCCCGATGATCGTGTTCGCGGCCGAGGTGCTGCTGTCGCGGCCGGCGCTCGGCATGCTGGCCGGCATCGCGCTGACGCCGGCGCTGCTGCTGGCCGTCGCGTTCGCGGTGTTCTACCTGCGCCTCGACCTGCGGTTCGGGATCGTGATGACCGCGCTGTTCGCGCTGGGCCTGTGGGCCGCGCAGGCGCTCGCGTTGCTGCCGACCGCGCAATGGCTCGCGATCGGCATCGGCGCGTTCGTCGTCGGCTGGATCGTGCAGTTCGTCGGGCACTGGTTCGAAGGGCGCAAACCCGCGTTCGTCGACGATCTGGTCGGCCTGATGGTCGGGCCGCTGTTCGTCGTCGCCGAGATCGCGTTCTTCGCGGGGCTGCGCGGCGACGTGCGCCGCGAAGTCGAGCGGCGGGCCGGCCCCGTGCACGGCGGCGCCCATTCGCATGTCTGACGCACCGGTCTGCGTGTTCGGCGCGGGCGCCGTCGGCTGCTATCTCGGCGGCCGGCTCGCGGCGGCCGGCGTGAACGTGACGCTCGTCGGCCGCGCACGGATCGGCGACGCGATTCATCGGCATGGGCTGACGCTGACCGACCAGCGTGGCTACCGCGCGTCGGTCGCGCCGGCCGACGTCGTGTTCGCGACCGATCCCGCGGCTGCGGCCGCCGCGCGGCTCGTGCTCGTGACGGTGAAGTCGGCCGCGACGCGTGACGCCGCGGCGCAGCTTGCCGGCGTGCTGCGACCCGGCACGGTCGTGATCAGCTTCCAGAACGGCCTGCACAACGCCGACGTGCTGCGCGAGGCGCTGCCGCAAGCCACCGTGCTGGCCGGCATGGTGCCGTTCAACGTGATCGAACGGGAGCCCGGTGCGTTTCACCAGGGCTCGGCCGGCGCGCTGGCGGCCGACGCGTCCCCCGCGCTGCAGCCGTTCGCCGGTGCATTCGCGCGCGCCGGGCTGCCGCTCGTGCTGCATCGCGACATGCGGGCGGTGCAGTGGGCGAAGCTGCTGCTCAACCTGAACAACGCGGTCAACGCGCCGGGTGCGATGGTCGAATCGTAGTACGCGTTCAGCACGTACTTGCCGAAGCCCTGTTGCGCGAAGAAGTTCTCGGGCAGATATACGTCCCATGGCGACGCTGCCGTCCGGTCACCACCGATC
>NZ_JAAGPM010000264.1:0-4882 GCF_017104865.1 Burkholderia sp. Ac-20349 | reverse complement strand
CGCCGCGGCCGTCACGCGCCGCCCCGCACGGTTCGCCCGCGCCCGCCCGGCGGCCTGCGCCGCGAAGCGGTCCAACCAATCTCAGCGCGTATCGCCGCTTTGTTCGAAGTGGCTGCGCACGTAATCGATATGCGTCTGCATCGCGGTGCGCGCCTCCTCGGGCCGCTGCGCGCAGATCGCGTCGCACACGACGCGGTGCTGCCGCAGCAGCAGATCCGACGCATATTCGTCCTGCTCGGTCATCCCCGACACGTTGATCGAGATGTGTTCGCGCAGCATCCCGAGCACGCTCGTATGCAGGTGCAGGAACATCGTGTTGTGCGACGCGAGCGCGATCGCCTCGTGCAGCTTCGAATCGGTCGCGGCCTCCACGGCCCGGTCGTTGTGCGCGTGCGCGGTTTCGAGCTCGCGCAGCAGCGCACGGATCCGGCGCCGGTCGTTCGCGTCGGCGCGCAGCGCGGCGAAATACGCGGTCGCGCCTTCGAGCACGCGGCGGAATTCGAGGATGTCGTCGCGCAGCGCGGGGTGATCGGCAACCAGCTGGCCCCACGGCGACGCGATGCCGGCCCGCAACTGGTCCGTCACGTAGACGCCCGCGCCGCGCCGGCTCTGCAACAGCCCGCGCGCGACGAGCCGCTGGGTCGCCTCGCGCACCGTATTGCGCGCCACCCCGTACTGCTGCGCGAGCACGCGCTCGGCCGGCAGGCGTGCACCGGCCGGCCAGGTGCCGTCGAGCAGCGCCGTCTCGATCTTGCGCATCACCACTTCGGTCCGGCCCCGTGCCGTCATCGCTGCCATCGTCGTGTCTCCCTGCGGAATGCCTGTCACGCCAATTGGCCCAACCAATTTGAGCTACGGCGCCGTCGCGGGAATTATGCAGCGAAATCGTCGTCCCGCATCCGCATGCCGGGCCGTCGCCTCTGGAGCGAGACATGAACGAAAGGCAGTACCCCGCCGCCGCCCCCGCGCACGTCTATCTGTTCGCGACCTGTCTGGTCGACCTGTTCGTCCCCGAAGCCGGGCTCGACGCGGTCCGCCTGCTGGAACGCGAAGGCCTGACCGTCCACTATCCGCGCGGCCAGAGCTGCTGCGGGCAGCCCGCCTACAGCAGCGGCAATCCCGACGAAGCGCGCCGCGTCGCGGCCGCGCAGCTCGACCTGTTCGCCGAACCATGGCCCGTGATCGTGCCGTCCGGCTCGTGCGGCGGGATGATCCGGCACCATTGGCCGGCGCTGTTCGCCGACGATCCCGTCCACGGCCCCAAGGCCCGCGCGATCGCGGAACGGACCTACGAACTCGCCGAATTCCTCGTCCATGTGCTCGACGTGCGGCTCGATACCCTCGCCGCGCCGGCCGGCGACGACGAGCGCGTGGTGCTGCATACGTCGTGCGCAGCCCGCCGCGAGATGGGCACCCGTGTGCACGGCGTCGCGCTCGTCGACGCGCTGCCGGGCGTGACGCGCATCGAACACGAACGCGAATCCGAATGCTGCGGCTTCGGCGGCACGTTCTCGCTGAAGCATCCCGACATCTCCGGCGCGATGGTGCGCGACAAGGTCGCGTCGGCCTGCGCGACGGGCTGCGACCGGCTCGTGTCCGCCGACTGCGGCTGCCTGCTGAACATCGGCCACGCGGCCGACCAGTCCGGCGCGCCGCTGCCGGTCGAGCACCTCGCCAGTTTCCTGTGGCGCCGCACGGCCGGCGCCGCGTCGCTGCGCGGAGACAAGCGATGAGCGCGCGCGACGCAATCCTCAAGCGGCTGCGCGCCGCCGCTCCGGGTGTCGCCGCCGAGGCCGCCCCCGCGCTCGACGCGCGCATCGACATGCACTACGACACGTGCCGCTCGCACACCGAGACCGCTCGCGATCCGCACACACTGGCCCACACGATGCAGGCCGCGCTCGCCGCGTCGCACGCGGCCGTCTGGTGTGCAACCGGCGACGAATGGCCCGCGCAACTCGCGGCGCGCCTCGCGGAAGCCGGCGTACACCGCCTGCTGCTCGATCCGGCCCGCGCCGAATCCGCGGCGCTCGCCCGCGCGCTGCCCGGCACGGTCGCGCCCGTGCCGTTCGACCGGCCGATCGACGCGTGGAAAACCGAACTGTTCGACACGATCGACGCGGGCTTCACCGTGGCGCGCTCGGGCATCGCGGCCACCGGCACCGTCGTGCTCGCGCCCGACGCCGGCACGCCGCGCACGGTGTCGCTGGTGCCGCCGCTGCATGTCGCGCTCGTCCACGCGAGCACGCTGCATCCCGACCTGCACGCGGCCGTGCACGCGGAGCGCTGGCACACCGGCATGCCGACCAACCTCGTACTGGTGTCGGGCCCGTCGAAAACGTCCGACATCCAGCAGACGCTGGCCTATGGCGCGCACGGCCCGCGCCGCCTGTGGGTCGTGATCGTCACCGATTCGGCCACCCCGCCCGCCGCCACCGCCCGCGAGGACCTCCCGCAATGAGCGACCACACGCTGCAATTCGTCGCCCCCGGCGACTTCAAGACCCGCGCGCGCGCCGCGCTCGACGACCCCGCGCTGCGCAAGAGCTTCCGCGGCGCGATGGACTTCCTCCAAGGCAAGCGCGCGACCCAGTTCCCCGACGACGCCGAGCTGCAGCAGTTGCGCGACCTCGGCGAAGCGGTGCGGCAGCATGCGCTCGCGCAGCTGCCCGCGCTGCTCGAACGGCTGGAGACGAAGCTCACCGAAGCCGGCGTGCACGTGCACTGGGCCGAGACGGCCGCCGACGCGAACGCGATCGTGCTCGGCATCGCGCAGGCGAAGAAGGCGCGCCGCGTGATCAAGGGCAAGTCGATGGCGAGCGAGGAAATCGAGCTGAACCATTACCTCGCGGAGCACGGCGTCGACTGCATCGAATCCGACATGGGCGAATTCATCGTGCAGCTCGCGGGCGAGAAGCCGTCGCATATCGTGATGCCGGCGATCCACAAGACGCGCGGCGACATCGCCGAGCTGTTCGAGGCACACATCCCCGGCACGCGCTACACGGAGGACGTCGACGAGCTGATCCAGACCGGCCGGCGCGCGCTGCGCCGCGCGTTCGCCGATGCGGACATCGGTCTGTCGGGCGTGAACTTCGCGGCGGCCGACACCGGCACGCTATGGCTCGTCGAAAACGAAGGCAACGGCCGCCTGTCGACGACGGTACCCGACACGCACGTCGCGATCATGGGGATCGAGAAGGTCGTCGAGAAACTCGAGCACATCGTGCCGCTGTCGAGCCTGCTCACGCGCTCGGCCACCGGCCAGGCGATCACGACCTACTTCAACCTGATCTCGGGCCCGCGCCGCGACGGCGAACGCGACGGCCCGCGCGAGCTGCATCTCGTGCTGCTCGACAACGGCCGCACGCAGGCCTACGCGGACGAGCAGCTGCGCGCGACGCTGCAGTGCATTCGCTGCGGCGCGTGCATGAACCACTGCCCCGTCTACACGCGCATCGGCGGCCACGCATACGGGACGACCTATCCCGGCCCGATCGGCAAGATCATCTCGCCGCACCTGCTCGGCCTCGACGCAACCGCCGACCTGCCGACCGCGTCGACGCTGTGCGGCGCATGCGGCGAGGTGTGCCCGGTGCGGATCCCGATCCCGCAACTGCTCGTGCGGCTGCGTACCGAGGCCAACCGCAAGCCCGACGAACCCGTCGCGCATCCGCTGCGCGGCCAGGGCGCGCACTACAACCGCGCGGAAGACCTCGTGTGGCGCTTCTGGTCGGGCGCGTTCGCGCATCCGCGCGCGTACCGCGCGTTCCGCTGGACCGCGACGCGCCTGCGCGCGCTGACGCCCGCGAAACAGATGGGCTGGACGCAGCACCGCACGCCGCTCGAACCGGCACCGCGCAGCCTGTCCGACCTGCTGCGCGCACGCGGCCAGCCCGAATAGCACCCCGCTTTACCCGCCCGTACCCATAGAGATACCGATACAAATGGAGGAGACACCCATGCAGGTTTGGCACCAGATCTATACGCCGCTCGGCAGCCTCGGGCTGTCGGCGTTCGTCGCCGCAATCCCGATCATCTTCTTTTTCGTCGCGCTGGCCGCGCTGCGGCTCAAGGGCCACATCGCCGCGGCGATCACGCTGCTGCTGTCGCTCGGCGTCGCGATCCTCGCGTACGGCATGCCCGTGCCGCAGGCGCTCGCGGCGGCCGGCTTCGGCTTCGCGTACGGCCTGTGGCCGATCGCGTGGATCATCGTCGCGGCCGTGTTCCTGTACAAGATCGTCGTGAAGACCGGCCAGTTCGACATCATTCGCGCATCCGTGCTGTCGATCACCGACGACCAGCGCCTGCAGATGCTGCTGATCGGCTTCTCGTTCGGCGCATTCCTCGAAGGCGCGGCCGGTTTCGGTGCGCCCGTCGCGATCACGGCCGCGCTGCTCGTCGGCCTCGGCTTCAAGCCGCTGCACGCGGCAGGACTGTGTCTCATTGCAAACACTGCGCCGGTCGCGTTCGGCGCGATGGGCATCCCGATCATCGTCGCCGGGCAGGTGACGGGTATCGATCCGCTCCATATCGGCGCAATGGCCGGCCGCCAGTTGCCGCTGCTGTCGCTCGCGGTGCCGTTCTGGCTCGTGTTCATGATGGACGGGCTGCGCGGCGTGCGGCAGACGTGGCCGGCCGCGCTCGTCGCAGGCGGCAGCTTCGCGGTCACGCAGTACTTCACGTCGAACCACATCGGACCCGAGCTGCCGGACATCACGTCGTCGCTCGTCAGCCTCGTCGCGCTCGCCGCGTTCCTGAAGGTGGGCGACACCGTGCTGATCGGCAAGAAGCCGACGGGCACGCTGGTCGCCGACAACCTGCTGCCGGGCAAGACGCTGTGGATGCTGTCGACGGGCACGGGCCTCGCGCCGTTCATGTCG
>NZ_JAAGPM010000026.1:0-67937 GCF_017104865.1 Burkholderia sp. Ac-20349 | reverse complement strand
TCGGTGCAGGTCGGCCAGCAGGTCGGGCCCGGCGTGCCGCTGATGTCGATCGTGCAGCTCAATCAGCTGTGGATCGAGGCGAATTTCAAGGAAGGGCAGATTCGCCACATGCGCATCGGGCAGCCGGACGCCGTGCCTGGAAACCCATCGGAAGGAGGCACCCGCAATGACGACCCATCTCACCGGAACACGCGACGAATGGCTGGCCGAGCGCCGCGCGCTGCTCGACGCGGAAAAGGCGCTGACCCGGCAAAGCGACGAACTCGCACGGCGGCGCCAGGCACTGCCGTGGGTGCGCGTCGACAAGACCTACCGGTTCGACACCGAAGACGGGCAGGCAACGCTCGACGACCTGTTTCGCGGCCGGTCGCAACTGCTCGTCTATCACTTCATGTTCGGCCCCGATTACAAGGCTGGTTGCCCGTCGTGTTCGTCGATTGCCGACGGTTTCGATGGCTTTGCCGTGCACCTGGCGAACCACGACGTGACGCTCGCGGCCGTGTCGCGCGCGCCGCTCGCGAAGCTGCTCGCTTACCGGCAGCGGATGGGGTGGAGCTTCCCGTGGGCGTCGTCGGTCGGCAGCGATTTCAACTTCGACTTCAATGTGTCGTTCACCGAAACGCAGCAGCGCGCGGGCGACGTCGAGTACAACTACGCGCGGGCCGGCCACGCAATGGACATGGATCCGCCGCCGGCACCTGTCGTGGAGTTCGCGGCGACCTGCGGCACCGATGCGGTCACGTATTCGCTCGACCGGCCGGGGATGAGCGCGTTCGTGCGCGAGGACGGCGCGGTCTATCACACGTATTCGACCTACGCGCGCGGGCTCGACGGGCTGTGGGGGATGTACCAGTGGCTCGATCGCGCGCCGCGCGGGCGCAACGAGACCGGCCCGTGGTGGCGCCGTCATGACGAGTACGCACACGGCTGAGCGCGCCGGCGACGGGTGGAGGCGGGCGATGACACGGCGGGCGGCCGGCGATGCGGGCCCCGATCCGCGGGCCTTCGGGGCGGCGTTGGTGGCCGTGTTCGCCGTCGCCGCGATCGCGACCGTCGCGCAGCACGCGTCGATGGCCGCGATGGGGGGCGCACCGGTGTCCGGCGGCTGGATGTCCTCGGCGGCATGGCAGCGGCCGTGCGGATGGGGCGCCGGCCGCACGTTCGCGGCGTTCGCCGGCATGTGGGGCACGATGACGGTGGCGATGATGCTGCCCGTGCTGGCGCCGGTGCTCTGGCGATACCGGCAGAGCGTGGCTCCGTTGGCCGCGGCGCGTTCGACCTGGCTGGTCGTTGTAGCCGGCGCGGGATATTTCGCGGTATGGATGGCGCTTGGGGCGCTTGTGTTTCCTGCCGGCGCCGCGCTGACCGCCGCCGCTGTCCGACTGCCGGCGCTCGCCCGTGCGATGCCGTTCGCGGCCGGTGCGATCGTGTCCGGTGCGGGGATGTGGCAGCTTTCGGCGTGGAAGGCGCACCGGCTGGCCTGCTGCCGTCACGCGGCGGCGCACGCAGGCCTGTCGCGGGAGGGCACGGACGCCGCCTGGCGGCACGGCGTGCGAGCCGCGATGCGTTGCGGCGCCTGTTGCGGGAACCTGATGGCGGTCGCGCTGGCAGCCGGCGCGATGGATCTGCGCGTGATGGCCGTCGTGACAATCGCGATGGCCGCCGAGCGCCTGGTGCCGGCTGGCGAGCGCGTCGCGCAGATCGTCGGCTGGGGCGCGATCGGGGCAGGCATCGCGATGATCGTGCGCGCGGCCGGGCTCCTGTGAGGCCGCGGCGCGAGCCACTTTGGCCGTCGCCGCGCGGCGCTCGACCGCGGCCGCTACCGCCGTGCAGCGCGGTCGCGACGGGCGCACGTGCGGTGTCGCGGCCCGTTGCGCGAATGGCGCGATGTGGCGGTGAAACGAAAGGCGATCGAAAACGAACCGAACGGCGAACCGAACGATTCGGCCCCCGAACGGAGGAAAGCGGCTAAGCCGTTGTTCGTGTTGTGAAAATTCGCAGCGCTTCGCGTATAATTCGCTTTTGCGCCCATAGGATTTGCCATGCGTCTGATCCAAAAAGCACTCACTTTCGATGACGTGCTCCTCGTTCCCGCCTTCTCCGACGTTCTCCCGCGCGACACCAGCCTCAAGACCAAGCTGACCCGCAACATCTCCCTGAACATGCCGCTCGTGTCCGCCGCCATGGACACGGTCACCGAAGGTCGCCTCGCGATCGCGATGGCACAGCAGGGTGGCGTCGGTATCGTCCACAAGAACCTGACGCCGGCCGAACAGGCCCGCGAGGTCGCGAAGGTCAAGCGTTTCGAATCGGGCGTCGTCCGCGATCCGATCACGGTGCCGCCGCAAATGAAGGTGCGCGACGTGATCGCGCTGTCGCGCCAGCATGGCATCTCGGGCTTCCCGGTCGTCGAAGGCCCGCTGCTCGTCGGCATCGTCACGAACCGCGACCTGCGTTTCGAAACCCGCCTCGATGAGCCGGTCAAGTCGATCATGACGCCGCGCGAGCGCCTCGTCACGGTCAAGGAAGGCACGCCGCTCGCCGAAGCGAAGGCGCTGATGCACAGCCACCGCCTCGAGCGCGTGCTGGTCGTCAACGACGCGTTCGAACTGCGCGGCCTGATGACCGTCAAGGACATCACGAAGCAGACCGAGCACCCGGATGCGTGCAAGGACGAACACGGCAAGCTGCGCGCAGGCGCGGCGGTCGGCGTCGGTCCCGACAACGAAGAGCGCGTCGAGCTGCTGGTGCAGGCCGGCGTCGACGTGATCGTCGTCGATACCGCACACGGCCACAGCAAGGGCGTGCTCGAGCGCGTGCGCTGGGTCAAGCAGAACTTCCCGCACGTCGAAGTGATCGGCGGCAACATCGCGACGGCTGCCGCCGCGAAGGCGCTCGTCGAATACGGCGCGGATGCAGTCAAGGTCGGTATCGGCCCGGGCTCGATCTGCACGACGCGGATCGTCGCCGGTGTCGGCGTGCCGCAGATCAGCGCGATCGCGAATGTCGCGGAAGCGCTGAAGGGCACGGGCGTGCCGTGCATCGCCGACGGCGGCGTGCGCTTCTCGGGCGACGTGTCGAAGGCCCTCGCGGCCGGCGCGAACGCGGTGATGATGGGCAGCATGTTCGCGGGCACCGAAGAGGCGCCGGGCGACGTGTTCCTGTACCAGGGCCGCCAGTACAAGTCGTACCGCGGCATGGGTTCCGTCGGCGCGATGAAGGACGGCGCGGCAGACCGCTACTTCCAGGACAACTCGGCAAACATCGACAAGCTCGTGCCGGAAGGCATCGAAGGCCGTGTCGCGTACAAGGGTTCGGTCAACGCGATCCTGTTCCAGCTGGTCGGCGGCGTGCGTGCCAGCATGGGCTACTGCGGCTGCAAGACGATCGACGAGCTGCACGACAAGGCTGAATTCGTCCAGATCACCGCGGCGGGCATGCGCGAGTCGCACGTGCACGACGTGCAGATCACGAAGGAAGCGCCGAACTACCACGTGGACTGATTGCCGATGAAACCGCTGCTGCGAGCCGTGTTGATCGTCGATGCCGTGTTGCTGCTGGCGTTCGGCGTGCTGTTCGTGCTGACGCCCTGGCAGTCGCTGTTCAACGCGCTGCAGCTGGCGAGCGTCCAGCCGGCGATGCTCGGCCAGGCGTTCGGCATCGCGTTGCTCGGGCTCGCGTGGCTCGCGTTTCATGCAGCGTTCAACGGGGATCTCACCGCGCCCGTCGCGCGGTCGGTCGGCCACGTGTACTGGCTGACCGGCGTGCTGACGATCGTCTGGTCGATCGGCACCGGCAGCGGTCCCGCGCTGGCTGCCGCCGGCCGGGTGCTGTCGGCCGTGGCCGGTGTCGTGCTGATCGTGCTCGGTCTCGGCGGCGTGCGGCTCGCATCGGCCGTGCGCCGGCGCGAGAAAGCGCAGGCGCTCGACGCGCGTGCGCCGGCGCAGCGTCCGGCCGAGCCGGCGATGGCGCCCGCGTCGTCGTCCGCGCCGCAGCGTGTCGAACCCGTCGTCAGCCGTCCTGCGGCATCCGCCGCATCGTCACCGGCTTCATCCGGCTCCAGTCAATCGTCAGGCGGCGTCGCACTCGACGAACGCCCGCCGATGCAGGATTGACCGGCCATGCGTCGCGCGTGCTGCCTTCCGCCCGACGCCGCTGTCCATGCTATTGACGCAGCGCATGATGTAAATGATGCGCTGCTTTTCTTATTCTCTTCATCCCGTCCGCAGCCATGCACGACAAAATCCTGATTCTCGACTTCGGTTCGCAAGTCACCCAACTGATTGCGCGACGCGTGCGCGAAGCGCACGTCTACTGCGAAATCCATCCGAACGATGTGTCCGACGACTTCGTCCGCGAGTTCGCGCCGAAGGCGGTGATCCTGTCGGGCAGCCACGCGAGCACGTACGAAGACCATCAGCTGCGCGCGCCGCAGGCCGTGTGGGATCTCGGCGTGCCGGTGCTCGGCATCTGCTACGGCATGCAGACGATGGCCGTGCAGCTCGGCGGTAAGGTCGAGTGGAGCGACCACCGCGAATTCGGCTACGCGGAAATGCGTGCGCACGGCCATACGCGCCTGCTCGACGGCATCGAGGATTTCAAGACCGACGAAGGCCACGGCATGCTGAAGGTCTGGATGAGCCACGGCGACAAGGTCGCCGAGTTGCCGCCGGGCTTCGCGCTGATGGCGTCGACGCCGAGCTGCCCGATCGCCGGCATGGCCGACGAGGCACGCGGCTACTACGCGGTGCAGTTCCACCCGGAAGTCACGCACACGCTGAAGGGCCGCCAGATCATCGAGCGCTTCGTGCTGCAGATCGCCGGCGCGAAGCCCGACTGGATCATGAAAAACCACATCGAGGAAGCCGTCGCGAAGATCCGCGAGCAGGTCGGTGACGAGGAAGTGATTCTCGGCCTGTCGGGTGGGGTCGATTCGAGCGTGGCGGCCGCGCTGATCCATCGCGCGATCGGCGATCAGCTCACCTGCGTGTTCGTCGACCACGGCCTGCTGCGCCTGAACGAAGGCAAGATGGTGCTCGACATGTTCGAGGGCCGCCTGCACGCGAAGGTCGTGCACGTCGACGCGGCCGATCAGTTCCTCGGCCACCTGGCCGGCGTGACCGATCCGGAAGCGAAGCGCAAGATCATCGGCCGCGAGTTCGTCGAGGTGTTCCAGGCCGAGGCGAAGAAGCTGTCGAAGGCGAAGTGGCTCGCGCAGGGCACGATCTATCCGGACGTGGTCGAATCGGGCGGTACGAAGACCAAGAAGGCGACGACGATCAAGAGCCACCACAACGTCGGCGGCCTGCCGGAAACGCTCGGCCTGAAGCTGCTCGAGCCGCTGCGCGACCTGTTCAAGGACGAAGTGCGCGAGCTGGGCGTCGCGCTCGGCCTGCCGCCGGAGATGGTGTACCGCCATCCGTTCCCGGGCCCGGGCCTCGGCGTGCGGATCCTCGGCGAAGTGAAGCGCGAGTTTGCAGACCTGCTGCGCCGCGCGGACGCGATCTTCATCGAGGAACTGCGCAACACGACCGCGACCGCGCACGATGCGGCTGCCGGGCTGTGCGGCGAAGCCGATGTCGGCAAGAGCTGGTACGACCTGACGAGCCAGGCGTTCGCGGTGTTCCTGCCGGTCAAGTCGGTGGGCGTGATGGGCGATGGCCGCACGTACGACTACGTGACGTCGCTGCGCGCGGTGCAGACGACCGACTTCATGACCGCACACTGGGCGCATCTGCCGTACGCGCTGCTCGGCCGCGCGTCGAACCGGATCATCAACGAAGTGCGCGGGATCAACCGTGTCGTGTACGACATCTCGGGCAAGCCGCCGGCGACGATCGAGTGGGAATAAGCGTTCGTGCTGAATCAGCGTTCGATTCCGCTCTCGTCGTTGCGCATCGGTTGATGGCGCGATAGGGCGTGAGCGGATGGCGGGTTCAGCGTGTTCGCTGTCCCGGCACGGACCGGGACAAGAAACGGCTTGGCGATTGCCAAGCCGTTTTTCGTTAACGCGTCGCCTGAGTCACGAAACGGCGTGCGTCATTCGTGACGCGGCAATCCGTTGTGCGCCCGATGGCGATCGCTCGCGTCAGCCGATCGATTCTCACGCGTGCGAGCCCACGAGCGAACGCAGGTACGTCGGCACTTTCGCCTTGGCCGTTGCCTGGACACGCGCCATGAGCGCGTGATCGATGCGGTTCAGCCCGTAAGTCCGCGCAATGTCGTGCTGCAACCGGCACCACAGGTGACCGGCCATCTCGGCATCGACCATCGCCCGGTGGGCGCGGCCCGATTTGGGCAACCGCAGCATATCCACCAGACTCGACAGGCGGTGACTTTGGGCATCCGGGTAGATACGTCTCGCCACGAGCATCGTGCATGCAAAGGCATGCTCGGCCGACATGCCGAGCAGCCCGAGTTCCGCCTGCCAGAACCGTTTGTCGAAGCCGGCATTGTGCGCGACGACCGCATGCTGGCCGACGAACGCTGCGGCTTCCTTCATGACTTTCGATGCCGGGGGCGCCGATGCAATCATCTCGTTCGTGATGCCGGTCAGCGCGACGACATCGGACGGTATGCGTCTGCCTGCATTCATCAGGCTCTGGAAACGGTCGACGACTTGTCCGTCCCGGAGCAGGATGACGGCGATTTCGGTCGCACGGTCGCCCATATTCGGCGAAAGTCCGGTTGTTTCGAAGTCCAGTACTGCGACGGTTTGCATGGTCGAATCCTGTTGCTTCACGCGGTGTCGTTGGAGTGGCCGAGAGGTTAGCATCTCCAGACCCGCGACAGGTTCGTTCAGCGCGGGAAACGACCATCCTTGCGGCGAGCGCCGACCCGATCCGCCATTGGCGCTGCGGGACGCACGGCGATGCAACAGGGTGTCGGCCGCCGACTATCGGCAGCCCATTGGTCCGCGCGTCATGCGGCCAGACCGTTTTCGCCTTCAACCATCCGGATCGGGCCCGTGGTTTGTCCCGCACCCTGCCTGATGCTGAACTCGATCAGATCTTCGTAAATCTCCCGTTGCCCGGCAGGCAGCACAGGCAGCAGCGTCTCGCGGCGCTTGTCCGCGTCGAACATCGATTCCACCAGCCATCCCGTCAGATAGACCGACGCCAGGCATCCGCCCGCGGTCGCGACGTTGCCGTGGCATACCAGCGGCTGGTTCAGCACGTCCAGCCCGAGTGCCTGCAAACCCTTGCGCGCGTCAGGATGCGTCGTGGCGCGACGCTCCGGCAGCAGCCCGAGCCGCTCGAGAATGAAGGCCCCGCCGCAGATCGATCCGACCAGCTGGCGCTCGGGATCGAGATCGAACGACGGCAGGAAGTCGGGATGGGCCAGTGCGGCCGGTACGCCTTCCTTGCCGCTCGAAAAGAGCACCGCGTCGGCGTGATTGGCATCGGCAAGCGGGCCGTGCGTCGGGATGGCCAGACCATGTGCGGAATGCAGCACCGGCTGCGCTCCCAGGATCCGGACGCGCCAGTCGCGGTTGTTGCGGCCGAGAATGTCCCACATCAGGAACAGGTCGACGTCGGTGAACCGGTCGAATGCGACGAGAGCGATGTCTTTCAAGGTGGACTCCATGCGTAGTGGCGGGCTGCCGGAAGCGGCGGCGGCCGTGATAGAGTTCGCAGCCTATCTGTCCATGCCGCACCATACACAGCCTGTATGGCGATGACGATGAGCACACTGACGCGAAACGACTGGATTGCAGCGGGCTTCGACGCCCTCGACGGGGAAGGGTATGCGGGCATTTCGGCCGAAAGCCTCGCGCGACGGCTGAACGTGACCCGCGGATCGTTCTATCACCACTTCCGCAATCGCGAGGATTTCGTCAGGACCTTGCTGACCGCGTGGGAGAGCGACTACACGGCACGCATGCTCGCGTATGCGGCAGACGGCCGCAGCGCGGGCGACACGCTGACGCGCTACCTGCACATCGCCGCGGAGAAGCGGCCCGGCCGTGAAATCGCGATTCGCGCGTGGGCGCTGCACGATCCGCTGGTGGCGGAATTCCAGCAGCGCGTCGATGCGACGCGCCTGGCATTCGCGGTCGAGACGTCCCGCCGCTGGGCCCGCATGCCGGGTGAAGCCGAGATCGTGGGGCAACTCGCGCATCTCTGCCTGATCGGCGGCCAGCAGGCCGGGCTGCGGCGCGATGCCGAGTGGTTCAACGGCTTCATGCAGCGCGCGTTTGCGGCCGTGGGAAACAGGCTTGCGCGGGGACGCGCGTAACGGTGCGATGCGCGCGATACCAGTGAAGCAGGGATGTCATGGGTATCGCGGCATCGAGCGCGCTCGGATGCGCGGGTGGGTCGTCGACGAAAGCGCACGACGCGAAGCCGCAAGCAGATGCCATGCGCTTGCGTGATACCGCTCAGGCTTGATCGCCCCCGCGATAACGCAGGTGAATCAACGGATAAGCGCGACCCTGTCCATCGAGCGCCGATCGTCCGGTGCGCTCGAAGCCGAGCCGTTCATAGAATCCCGCCGCCTGTTCGTTCTGTTCGTTGACGTCGGTCGACAGGTCGGGATGGCGCCTGAGTGCGTCCTCCACGAGCAGGCGTCCGATCCCCGCGCCATGATGAGCAGGATCGATGAACAGCGCTTCCATGTGACTGCCGTCGAGCAGCATGAAGCCGATCGCACGGTCGGTATCGTCGACGGCGAGATCGAGCGGTGCACCGGGCAGGAACGCGACGACTTCGGATTCGATCGCGCGACGGTCGTCGTCGCTCAGGAAGTGATGCGTGGCATCGACCGCGCCGCGCCAGATATCGAGCACGCGTGGGCCATCGGCCGGGGTGGATTGGCGGATTCTGATCATGATTTGATTTGTTGTTTTGGTCGCGATGCAGGCAGGTGGCCGGCGCCGTCAGGGTCCCGATCGGGCTGACTGCAGGGCGACTCGAAAAGTAAGCATTATGTCAGGTTGGGGCGCGACGCGTTTCGGCCAGGGCTGCCGCCCGTTCCACCGCCCGCCGCGCCACGTCCCGCACGCCCGCACTCATCGGCAGATCGTCACGATCGAGTTCGGCGAGATCGAACCAGCGCGCTTCGAGTGCGTCGTCACCCGCAACGGGCATGCCGCGCAGCCACTTGCACAACACGGCGACCAACACGTAATGCTGGCGCGGGCCGCCATTGGCATCGTGATCGAACGCATCCAGTGCGGTGAACACGTCCAGCGCTTCGACGTCGATCGCGGTTTCTTCGGCGATCTCGCGCACGGTGGCGCGCGTGACGGTTTCGCCCGCTTCGATCTTGCCGCCGGGAAACCCCCAGCAGCCGGCATCGGGTGGATTGGCGCGGCGAACCATCAGCACGTCGCGTTCGCGGAGGACAACGCCGATCACGGCGGGAACGGGGCGCACGATCGGCGCGGGTGACGAATCGGACATGATGGTTCTATGCGTCGAAGCGTGGGCAGGTGAGCGACGTCAGGCGACGATTTATCGCCCGTCCTCGGTACGCTGCTCGATCGCGCGGATCACGGCGACCATGTCGGCGGACCCATGCCCGGCCTGTTCGGTCTCGCCGTAAAGCGCGTGGCAGATATCGAGCAGCGGCGACGCGATGCCGATGCTGCGCGCCGACTCGGCGACGAGGCGCGCATTCTTCAGCACGTCGGTGATCGCGGCCTGTACGGAGAAATCCGCCGCGACGAGTTTGCCGATCTTCACGCGCGACACGTCGCTCGCCATCGGGCCGGCATTCAGCACGTCGGCGAAGCGGGCGAGATCGATGCCGTGGCGCTGCGCGAAATGCGTGGCTTCGATCAGGCCGGTGACCATCGTGATCAGGAACAGGTTGACGGCGAGCTTCATGGTCAGCGCCGACGGCACCTCGCCGCAGATGAAGCTGTCGCGGCATAGCGGCTTCACGAGCGGGCGAACCGCGTCGACGTCGTCCGGCGCACCGGCCAGCATCACGACGAGCTGGCCTGCTTCGGCCGGCTTGCGCGACCCCGACACGGGTGCCTCGACGTAGCGGCCCGACGCGGCCGCGATCTCGTCGGCCAGCGCGCGCGCGTATTCCGGCGACGTGGTGCCCATGTTCACGATCACGTGGTCGCCGACGCGACGACTGAAGTCGGGCGTGCCGCGCCCGAGGACGGTGTCGATCGCGGTGTCGTTCGCGAGCATCAGGATCACGGTGCGGCAGGCTGCGAACACGTCGTCGGCGTGCTCGGCGATGCGTGCGCCGGCGTCGCGCAGCGCGTCGTCGCTGCCGTGGGAGCGGCTCCATGCGACGAGCGGCGTGCCGGCCCGCGCGAGATTGAGCGCCATCGGCGTGCCCATCACGCCGAGGCCGATGAATCCGACTGCCGTTTGCATGTCCTGACTCCCGCTGTGAGTGGAGACGATCGTGGCCGTCAGTATCGCAGCGTTTTCGCTCGCGTGTCGGCGATGCCGCGCGCGTCGCGCAGGAAGCGGTTCTAGCGAGGCGACGGTGCTGTGGGCATGCCGGCCAGATACGGCCACGGATAGATGCCGCGTGCATGGCCGTCGCCAAACGCGAGACGGATACCGTAGCCGGCCGGTTCCACATCGTCCAGCGTGAGGCCGGGCTGCACGTCGACCCGGCCGCCGTCGTACCGGATCCGACGGCATTCCGCACACGGGCAGCCGCTGCGCAACTGCGCATAGCCGATGCGCTGCGTGTCGCCGTCCGGCCAGCGCAGCGTCAGCGCGCGTGCCGGATGATCGAGCACGATTTCGGTCGGCACGATCATCGCGAATCCTCGTCGATCTGCCGGATCGCGATCCGCACGGCCTTGCGAACCTCGGGGTCGCGATCCTCCAGTGCGGTGTGCAGCGCGGGCAGGGTCGTGCGCTCGCGCAGTTCGCCGAGCGCGAGCGCGGCCTCCTTGCGCAGGTTGCCGATCGCATGCGTGAGCAAGGCGGCGATCGCCGGGGCGGCGGTGCCGTCGCGCAACTGGCCGAGCGCACGGACGGCGCGCAGGCGTACCTGCCAGTAGTCGTCGTCGAGCGCGGCGACGAGCGGTGCGCTCGCAGCGGAGATCCGCAGCTTGCCGAGTGTCGCGGCCGCTTCCTCGCGCACTTGCCACGCGGGGTCGCGCAGTGCGGCGAGCAGCGCCGTCGCGACGGGCGCGTCGCCGGGCGCGGCGAAGCCGAGCGCGCCGACCGCCGCACGTCGTACGTCCGCATCGGTGTCGGCCGTCGCGACGCGCGCGAGCGGCGGCAACGCATGCGCATCCTTGAGCCAGCCGAGCACCGCGACGGCCTCGGTGCGCACGGCGGCCGCGTCCGCATCCAGCGCGTGCAGCGCGGGCGACAACGCATCGGGGTCGCGCAGTTCGCGCAAGCCGCGCAGCACGGCGCCGCGCACGAACGGTTCCGGGCGGTCGGCCCAGCGACGCAGCACGGCGCCCGATGCGGCGTCCTTCAGTTCGGACAGGCTTTGCGCGGCGGTGGCGCGTACACCGTCGTCCGGATCGAGCAGCGCGCCGCACAGTGCGTCGACGACATCGGGCTGCTCCCACGCGCCGAGCACGCGGGCGGCTTCGCCGCGGACGTCGGCCGACGCATCGTCGCGCAGTGACGCGACGAATGCGGGCACGCAGTCGGGATCCTCGAGATCGGCGAGTTCGAGCAGTGCGATGCGGCGCACGGACGCGTCGGGCGCGGCGAGGCGGGCGACGAGTGCGGCCAGGTCGGGATCGTGCGCGCCGGGCAGCGGGGAAGCGAAGGCAGAGGCGGTCATGGGTAAACGGTCGGGGGAGGGTGAGAGCCTGCCGCGCGCACGATCAGCGCAGCAGGTACGGGATGTCGACCTTGACCGCGCCGGTCGGGCAGTCGCGCTCGCACGGCATGCAGTACCAGCACTCGTCGAACTGCATGTAGGCCTTGCCTTTCGTCACGTCGATCGCGAGCAGGTCGAGCGGGCACACGTCGACGCAGACGGTGCAGCCCTTGTCGGCGATGCACAGATCCTCGTCGATCGTGACGGGCGCGCTGCTGCGCAGGAAGATGTCGTGCGGCGTATGGGGCACGGTTGGGCTCCTCAGAGGACGGCCGCGGGCGCGGCCGGTTCGCGGATGCGCAGATGCGCGTAGGCGCTGCGCTCGTCGTCGGCGAGCGGCACGACGTAGGGTTCGACCGCTCGCTTCTCGCTGCGCATCGCGCCGTCGGCGCCCTTGCGCAGCCACGTGTGGCAGAACCACTCGGCGTCGTTGCGCTGCGGAAAGTCGACGCGATGGTGGTACAGCCCCCAGCGGCTCTCGGTGCGGAACAGCGACGCGCGCGCGGCCATTTCCGCACAGTCGCGGATCGCGCGCACCTCGGCGGCGCGCATCAGTTCATGCGGATGATCGGCTTTGATCGATTCGATATCCTCAGTAATGGAATCGAAACGTTGCAGCCCGATTTCCATCTTGCGCGTCACCTTCGGCGGCTGCAGATAGTCGTTCACCATGCGACGCAGCTTGTACTCGACCTGCGCCGGCGCCAGGCCGCGCTCGCGCAGCAGCGGGGCAAGCACGCGGGTGCGCTCGGCGGCGACCTGTTCGTCGTCCACCGGCGCATGCGCGCGGCCGGCCACGTAGTCGGCCGCATTCTGCCCGGCAAACCAGCCGTACGTAAACGCACCGAGCATGTAGTTGTGCGGGACGGCCGCCATGTCGCCGGCCGCGTAAAGCCCCGGCACGGTCGTCTCCGCGCGAGCGTTCACGTACACGCCGGATGCGCTGTGGCCGCTGCAGAAGCCGATCTCGGAGATGTGCATCTCGACCATCTGCTGCCGGTAGTCGGTGCCGCGCCCCGCGTGGAAACGGCCGCGGCTCGGCCGTTCGTTCGTATGCAGGATCTGCTCGATGGTCTGGATCGTTTCTTCCGCGAGATGGTCGAGCTTCAGGAACACCGGGCCGTTGCCGCTTTGCAGTTCCTGGTAGAACTCCCACATCATCTGGCCGCTCCAGTAATCGCATTCGATGAAGCGTTCGCCCTTGCCGTTCGCGGTGAAGCCGCCGAGCGGGCCCGTCACGTATGCGCACGCGGGGCCGTTGTAGTCCTTGATCAGCGGATTGATCTGGAAGCATTCGAGGTTCGCGAGCGCGGCGCCCGCGTGATAGGCCATCGCGTAGCCGTCGCCTGCGTTGGTCGGGTTCTCGTAGGTGCCCATCAGGTAGCCGGACGCCGGCAGGCCGAGCCGGCCGGCCGCGCCGCAGCAGAGGATCACGGCCTTCGCGCGGATCACGTGGAACTCGGCCGTGCGGCAGTCGAAACCGAGCACGCCGCTCGCGCGGCCCTGCGCATCGGTCAGCACGCGCGTCGCGACGATCCGGTTCGTGATCGCGATGCGTGCGCGCTTCAACTGCCGGTAAAGCACCTTCTTGATGTCGTGGCCTTCGGGCATCGGCAGCACGTACGCGCCCATGTGATGGACCTTCTTCACCGCGTAGTCGCCGGTGCCGTCCTTCTCGAACTTCACGCCCCAGCGGTCGAGCTGCTCGATCGTCGCGAAGCTGTGCCGCGCATACGCATGCACGGCTTCCTGGTCGACGATCCCGTCGTTGGCGATCGTGATCTCGCGCGTGTACTGCTCGGGTGTCGCGTGCCCGGGGATCACCGCATTGTTCAGGCCGTCCATCCCCATCGAGATCGCGCCGCTGCGCTTCACGTGCGCCTTGTCGAGCAGCAGCACGCGCAGCGACGGGTCGCGCTCCTTCGCCTTGATCGCCGCCATCGGGCCAGCGGTGCCGCCGCCGACCACGACGATGTCGTATTCGAGCACATGAGTAGTCATCGTTGTGTCCTTGCTGGTTTGCGCGGTTTCTGGCGGTCGATGCGCAGCCGGTACTGGAAGGCGTCGCCGCGGAAGTACAGGTATTCGAAGTCGATCGGTGCGCCGGATGCGTCGTGCGTGAGGCGCTCGATGCGCAGCACGGGGCTGCTTTCCTCGACATGCAGCGCATCGACGATCTCGTCGTCGGCGAGGATCGCGTCGATCGACACGTCCGCATGGCCGAGCGGGATGCCGCAGTCGTTTTCCAGGACCAGGAAGATGTCGCGGGTCGCGAGATCGGCGCCCGCGAGGCGCTTGCCGACGGCTTCGGGCACCCAGGTCTGTTCGAGCGACACCGGCTCGCGATTCAGCAGCCGCACGCGATGAATCTCGACGAGCGGCGCACCTTCGGGCACGTTCAGCTTGGTCGCGAGATGGCGGTCGGCCTTGACGGTGCGGAAACTGCGCACCTGGTTGACGATCTCGTAGCCCATCGACGACATCGCCTCGGCGAAACCCTGCAGCGACGTTACGTTCTGGAACGCCTTCGGCTTCGACACGAACGTGCCCTTGCCATGCAGCTTGAACAGCAGTCCTTCCTTCTGCAGATCGCCGAGCGCCTGGCGCACCGTGATACGGCTGACGTCGAACGTGGCGCAGAGTTCGTGCTCGGAAGGCATCCGGCTGTGCGGCGCATAGGTGCCGTCGAGAATCCGCGTGCGCAGGGTGTCCTTGATCTGCACGTAGAGCGGGGCCGCCGACAGTGGCACGACGTTGGGTGAAGTCATCGGTCAACTTGTTATGACAAGATCGCTCGAGTGTAGTCAGCGTGATCGCGGGTCCCAACCAACGATTTCTGATTTGAACTTTCCGATTCCGGAAAAGCACGCTGGCAGGGGACAGACCGACCGGACGATCCGCCGGTGCGGGCAGGGCGGATCGGCGGACCATAAATAATTCGCCGGCGCGTGTTCCCCGCCTGTCGATTTCCCGATGCGTCGGCCGTCGTATCCATGTCGACCGGACATGGCGCCATGCGGGTGGCACCCGGTCCCGGGCATTGCCGTAACGAAAAGGAGGCACGCCATGCCGGATTCCCGATACCGCTGGGTGATCGTCGCCGCAGGCGGCCTGATGGGCTGCATCGCGGTCGGCGCGATGTTTTCGCTGCCGGTGTTCCTGCGTGCGATCGCACGCGACACCGGCTGGTCGATGACCGGCATTTCCGGCGCGATGACGCTCGGCTTCATCGCAATGGCCTTCGCGAGCATGGGGTGGGGCAGCCTGTCGGATCGCATCGGCACGCGCCCGGTCGTCATGACGGGCGCCGTCCTGCTGTCGGCGAGCCTGGCGCTGGCGAGCCGCGCGCCGTCGCTGCTCGCGTTCCAGCTGACTTTCGGCCTCGCCGTCGGCGGCGCGACGGCCGCGATATTCGCGCCGATGATGGCGTGCGTGACCGGCTGGTTCGACACGCACCGCAGCCTGGCGGTGTCGCTCGTGTCGGCCGGGATGGGGATGGCGCCGATGACGATGGCCCCGCTGGCCGCGTGGCTCGTGTCGGTGCGCGACTGGCGCACGTCGATGCTGCTGATTGCGGTGCTGGCGGCCGTCGTGATGATTCCGGTGTCGCTGCTGGTGCGCCGGGCGCCCGCGCTCGACGGTGCGCCTGCCGCCCCGGTTGCCCCTGCACCGGCGGACGAACCTGCGGCGATGTCGGTCGTGGATGCGTTGCGTTCGCCGCAGTTCATCGTGCTGCTGCTGACCAACTTCTTCTGTTGCGCGACGCATTCGGGCCCGATCTTCCATACGGTCAGCTACGCGGTGACGTGCGGGATTCCGCTGATCGTCGCGGTATCGATCTACAGCGTCGAAGGCCTCGCCGGCATGGGCGGCCGGATCGTGTTCGGGATCCTGGGCGATCGCATCGGCGCGAAGCGCATGCTGGTGGCCGGGCTGCTCGCGCAGGCGCTCGGTGCGCTCGGCTATGACTTCGTGCGCACGCTCGACGGGTTCTACGTGATCGCGACGCTGTTCGGCTTCGTCTATGCAGGCGTGATGCCGTTGTATTCGGTGCTTGCGCGCGAGAATTTTCCGCAGCGGATGATGGGCACGGTGATCGGTGGCTGCGCGATGGCCGGCGGCCTCGGCATGGCCGCGGGGCCCGTCGCGGGCGGCCTGATCGTCGATGCGTCCGGCAGCTACCGCTGGCTCTACATCGGTTCGTGCGCGATCGGCATCGGCGCATGCCTGATCGCATGGATGTTTCGTCCGTTTCCGCAAGCGCGGCCAATGCGGGCAGCCGCATGACCGTGGTTCGACCATGCGTCGAGTATCGTGCGGGGTACGGTAACTGATCAGGATAGCGAACGATGTGCCGCGCTAGTCGTGCGAGCCGGCCCGGAACACGCTGCGCAATTCGTCGTGGTTGTGCACGTTGAGCTTGCGATAGATCTTGCGCACGTGATCGATGACCGTGCTGTTGCGCAGCGCGAAGCCGCTCGCGATCTCGCTGTGAGAGCGGCCGAGCACGAGCTGCGTGCAGAGTTCGCGCTGGCGTTCGGTCAACCCGAATTCGAAGCCGAGCCGTTCGATCTCCAGTTCGAGCGGCGGAAAATGTTCGATGTAGATCACGATCGAGAAATCGCGCTGCACGGGGCGTGCGTCGGCGAGGCGATAGGCCTTGAAGCGAAAGCGGCCGGCGGTATTGCGGCGCTCGAGCGTCGCGGGTGGCGCAGGGTGTCCGCGCCAGATCCGGTTGACGTTCGACAGCAGCGGGGCGAGCCAGTCCGGCAAGTGGTCGTGACGATAGAACGCGAGCGGTTCGCCGGTCGCGAGCGACAGCATCCGGATGCTCTCCGTGTTGTGCAGCAGGAGCCGGCCGGCGCCATCGACGACGACGATCGCGGACAGGCTGCCTTCCGCCTCGTGCAGCGGCAGTTGCGCGGGCCGCGACAGCGCGTGCGCGAGATGTCTGGCGACGGGTTCGATGTCGCGATGATTCTTTTCCGAGAACGGACGACTGCCCGGCGCGCGTGACAGCTGCAGGCTGCCCCAGCCTCGCGTGCCGTCCGTCGCGGTCAGTTCGAGACAATGACGCATCGAGGTCGGCTGCCACAGGTCCGCATACATCTCGCTCGACAGCAGCTCGTCGTCGTAGTGCGCGCTGTTGACGAAGCCGCGGCCGCGGCGCATCGCGTCGGAGAACGTGACGCCGAGCACCTCCTGCCGGGCGGTGTTGTGCACGTTCATGAAGTACGACGGCAATACCGTGTAGACCGTGTCGTTCTCGCTGTAGACGTCCGACAGCGCGTAGTGCTCGTCGGCGTAGAAGAACATGCCCCAGTCGGCACCGACGATGTGCCGTGCGGCTTCAATCACATGAGGAATGACGAGGCGCGGCTCGACGCCGAGCGAACAGAGTCGTCGAATGTGACTCGCCAGCGCGACGTGCTTGTCGGACATGAAGACGCTCCTCGAGCGTGCATCGGACTCGCGCGCCGCATCGTGGTGACGTGGCCGATTGCACATGCGCCGTCCTGTCTGTCCAGCTTAGACGCCCAACATGACAACGACCGAAATTACCCCCTTTCAAGGGGGCGTCAAAGCGGCACGTGGTTTCTATCATTGCTCCATTCCGGTTGTATTCACGTGACGAACATGCCGTTGCATTCGGCGTGCGGCATTCGTCCGATGCAACGTGAATGCAACCGGAATATCCGATTCGCGATGCGGCGGGACGCACGAGCCACACAACTCGAAACGCGCAATGTGGCCGCAGCACGAAATCGCGCATGTCGATGCGCCAGCCCCGGGGGAAACAGAGGGATTGCCAGCAAGGATCGACGTTGCGTGCACGCCGGATACGACGGCACGCGAGCAGGACGTCGAAGTGCGCGGACGGCGGAAGCCGGCGCCGCCCGCGTCGTTGGGGGGTATTGCAGCTTCATGTGAGGTGCCACGATGAAGACCATGTACAAGGCGGCGCTGGCCGCAATCTGCGTGCTGGGCGCGGTGGGGCTCGCGCAGGCGCAGGAAGAGAGCGCGCCGACGTCGACGCCGCCGTCCGATGCCGCGATCAGCGCGACGTCGATGGGCAGCATGCCCGGCGCAGGGTCGCAGGCGGGGAGTCCGACCGCGCTCACGCGAGCGCAGGTCCGGAACGAACTGCTGCGCGCGCAGAAGTCGGGCGAACTCGATCGGCTCAACAATCAGTTGTACAACGGACAGTAGCGGCGGACGTGACGACGCGGCCGTCGCGAAACGGCTGCGTCGACGACGGCGCCGGGTATCGGCGGCGTGCGAAAATGGGGTGCGACCATGCATGGCCACGAGCCGGCATGGTCTTAAACGGGGTTGGAACAACGCTCGCGCAAGCACGGCGCGAGCGTGTCGTCAATGGCATATCGAGCATTCGTTCGAAGTGCCTGTCACACGTGCGTCACCCTGCTAGAATTCGGCTGCCGCATTGTTTCGATTGACCGATGAGATTGCTTGACGCCCTGGTCGAACAACGTATTGCCGCTGCTGCCGCGCGGCGCGAGTTCGACGATTTGCCGGGTACCGGCGCGCCACAGGCGCTGGATGACGACCTGCTCGTACCCGAGGAGGTGCGGGTGGCCAACCGTATCCTGAAGAATGCGGGCTTCGTGCCGCCGGCTGTCGAGCAATTGCGCGCGCTGCGCAACCTGCACGACGAAGTGCAGGCGGTCAGCGACCGTGCCGCGCGGTGCCGGCTGCAGGCGAAGATCCTCGCGCTCGACATGGCGCTCGAATCGCTGCGCGGTGGCCCGATGGTGATGCCGCGCGACTACTGCCGGCGCATCGCGGAACGCCTGTGCGAGCGCGGGCTCGACGAAGCGTCCGCCGAAGCGGGGCCGATGTGACGTCCGACGCGCTGCACGACGCAGCCGGGTCGGCGGCCGCTCCGGCGGCCGAATCTACCGCCGATTCTCCCGTTCCCGTTCCCGAAGCTGCGCCCGTATCGGCGCGCGATCTGCATTTCATGCGTCTTGCGCAGGCCGCCGCCGAAGAGGCGCGCGCGGCCGGCGAAGTGCCGGTCGGTGCGGTGCTCGTGCGCGGCGACGAAGTGATCGCACGCGGCTTCAACCATCCGATCGGCGGGCACGACCCGTCGGCCCATGCGGAAATGGCCGCGCTGCGCATGGCCGCGCAGCATCTGCAGAATTACCGGATGCCCGGCTGCGAGCTGTACGTGACGCTCGAGCCGTGCCTGATGTGCGCGGGCGCGATCATGCATGCGCGCATCGCGCGGGTCGTCTACGGCGCCGCCGACCCGAAGACGGGCGCCTGCGGCAGCGTGATCGACGCGTTCGCGAATCCGCAGTTGAATCACCATACCGAAGTGACCGGTGGCGTGCTCGCCGACGAGTGCGGTGCCGCGTTGAAGTCGTTCTTCGCCGAGCGCCGTCGTGCGTTGCGCGAAGCACGGCTGGCCCGCGACGCCGAAGCCGGCACGTCATAGGCGCGCCCGCCGCGCGCGTCGCCCGGCGCGAGCCGGGCGTCCACGGTTCCGTGAACCGGAGACGGTTCAGGCCCTCTAAGCAGGTTTGACGACCCGACACCCTTCGCCATGTCCTTCCAGCCCGCCGCGTCCTACACCATCCGCCTGCTTGCGCCGTCCGGCTATCCGCACGACCCCGACGCGATCAATCGCGCGCTCGAGCGCCTCAGCACCGCGCAGCACCGCGTCGAGAACATCGAGGCGACACAGCGGCGCTTCCAGCGGTTCGGCGGCACCGACGGCGAGCGGGCGGGCGACCTGAACCGCCTTGCCGATCCCGAACGGCCGCTGCCGGACATCGCGCTCGCGGTGCGCGGCGGTTACGGTGCCGCGCGCATCCTGCACGGGCTCGACTATCGCGGGCTCGAACGCAGGCTGCGCGACCAGCCGGTCGCGCTCGTCGGTCACAGCGACTTCACGGCACTCCAGCTCGCGCTGTACGCGAAGGCGCGCATCAAGACGTTCGGCGGCCCGATGCTGTCCGCCGACTTCGGCGCTGAAACGCCGAGCGATTTCACGATGCAGCACTTCTGGCAGACGCTGACGCAGCCGAGCACGACGATCATCGCCGAAGCGCCGCAGGTGCAGACCGTCAACGTGACGGGCACGCTGTGGGGCGGCAACCTCGCGATCCTCACGTCGCTCGTCGGCACGCCGTACATGCCCGACATCGAAGGCGGCATCCTGTTCATCGAGGACGTCAACGAGCAGCCGTTCCGGATCGAACGGATGATCTATCAGCTGCACCTGTCGGGGCTGCTCGCGCGCCAGCAGGCGCTCGTGCTCGGCCAGTTCACCGGCGCGCGGCCGTTCGAGTACGACAACGGCTATGACATGCAGGCGATGATCGAGCAGGTGCGCGCGGTGGTGGGGATTCCGGTCGTCACGGGGCTCCAGTTCGGCCATGTGCCCGACCTGCTGACGCTGCCGTTCGGCGCGCAGGCGCAACTGGTCGCGAATGCGCACGGTTTCCGGCTCACGCTGTCGGACTATCCGCATCTCGGCTGAGGCGGGCGCGATCGAGCGAAAGGCGGGTTTCCCGCCTTTTTCTTTATGTAAGTACGCAACTAACGGTCTATATTTTTCGTCGACACCAACAGGGCCCGCACCGGATCTTGCACCAGTTTTGTCAACAAAATGGCCGGAAGGGTATACGACGAGAAGGGCCTCTGTCGTGCGTATTGGCCTTGTCGTGCCTGGATTCGGCGCATCGTGCACCGAACGGGGTCGCATCGATGCACGCCGATTGTGCGCAATGCCGGAAAAGAATTGTTGACAATCTTTATGTCCGCCCTAGGATGAGGATCATCACACGATGCCGATCATGAACGAGCCCGAATCCCACCCGTCCGGTGCAGCCAGTCCCGAAGCGATCGCCGAGCGGATCCGCACGGCGATCCTCGAGCATCGGCTCGCGCCCGGCGCGAAGCTGACGGAGGCGCAGCTCTGCGATGTGTTCAACGTGAAGCGCGGGGCGATCCGCCAGGCGCTCGCGCAGCTCGCAACCGACAAGCTGGTCGATCTCGAGCCGAACCGCGGTGCGTTCGTCGCGAGCCCGACGCTGCAGGACGTGCACGAGGTGTTCGAGATGCGCCGGATCATCGAGCTTGCCGTGGTCGAGCGGCTCGCGACCGGGCCCGGCGCGAAGCGGCTGAAAGGGGTTGCCGCGCTGATCGAGAAGGAACGCAAGGCGTTCGAGCGGCACGACTTCGCCGCCTGGATCCGCCTGTCGGGCGAATTCCATACGACGCTTGCCACGCTGATGGGCAATGCGACGCTCAGCGAGTGCCTCGAAGGGCTCGTCGCACGCTCGACACTGATGTCGGCGCTGTACGAATCGCACGGGCGCAGCCCGTGCTCGTGCGACGACCACGACGAGATCCTCGGCGCGCTGGAGGCGGGGGATCCGAAGCGGGCGGTGACGCTGATGGCGCACCACCTGCAGCATGTCGAACTGAAGATGCTGGACCGGCCCGCGCAAGGGCAGGTCGATTTGCGCGAAGTGTTCGGCGGCGCCTGAGCGGCGACGCGAACCCGGCCGCGCGCCACAAGAACGAGCGAAATGCAGGCCCGCGGTGTTTGCCGCGGGCCGCTGGTCCGACTCCGGGCGTCGATCCGGAGCGATATCGATGACGGTGGAGCGGCCGCGCGGCCGCGTCAAGGAGAAGTCATGGCTCAGTTCAGTGTGGCGCACGACAGCGCCTATCCGGCGGAAGAAGGCGGCGAGGGCGACGACCCGGCACTGCCGAATGGTTACAGTGAACGTCTGTACAACGAAGATTTGGCACCCCTGAAAAATCAGACATGGGGTTCGTACAACATCTTCGCGTTCTGGATGTCGGACGTGCACAGCGTCGGCGGCTACGTGTTCGCGGGCAGCCTGTTCGCGCTCGGGCTGACGAGCTGGCAGGTGCTGATCGCGCTGATCGTCGGGATCGGCATCGTGAACCAGCTGTGCAACCTGATCGCGCGGCCGAGCCAGCAGGTCGGCGTGCCGTATCCGGTCGCGTGCCGCGCGACGTTCGGCGTGCTCGGCGCGAACGTGCCGGCCGTGATCCGCGGGCTGATCGCGATCGCGTGGTACGGCATCCAGACCTATCTCGCGTCGAGCGCGCTCGTGATCGTCGTGCTGAAGTTCTTCCCGCAATGGCTGCCTTACGCGGACGTCCACCACTACGGCTTTCTCGGGCTGTCGGCGGTCGGCTGGGCCGGCTTCATGCTGCTGTGGGTGCTCCAGGCGTTCGTGTTCTGGAACGGGATGGAGACGATCAAGAAGTTCATCGACTTCGCGGGGCCGGCCGTCTACGTCGTGATGTTCATCCTCGCCGGCTACATGGTGTGGCGCGCGGGCTGGCGCAACATCGGCATCAATCTCGGCGGCGTGAAGTACCACGGCGCGGAAGTGATTCCGGTGATGATCACGGCCGTGTCGCTGGTCGTGTCGTACTTCTCCGGGCCGATGCTGAACTTCGGCGACTTCTCGCGCTACTGCCGCTCGTTCGGCGAAGTGAAGCGCGGCAATTTCTGGGGGCTGCCGGTCAACTTCCTCGCGTTCTCGCTGGTCACGGTGATCACGACGGCCGCGACGCTGCCCGTGTTCGGCGAGCTCATCACCGATCCCGTCGAGACGGTCGGCCGCATCGACCATCCGACCGCGGTGATCCTCGGTGCGCTGACGTTCACGATCGCGACGATCGGCATCAACATCGTCGCGAACTTCGTGTCGCCCGCGTTCGACTTCTCGAACGTCGCGCCGCGCCTGATCAGCTGGCGCGCGGGCGGGATGCTCGCGGCCGTTGCGTCGATCTTCATCACGCCGTGGAACCTGTTCAACAACCCGGCCGTGATCCACTACACGCTCGACGTGCTCGGTGCGTTCATCGGCCCGCTGTACGGCGTGCTGATCGCCGACTTCTACCTCGTCAAGCGCGGCCGGCTCGTGCGCGACGACCTGTACACGATGTCGGAAAGCGGCACGTACTGGTACACGGGCGGCGTGAACCGCCGCGCGCTCGCCGCGCTGCTGCCGGCCGCGGTGATCGCGATCGTCTGCGTGATGGTGCCGGGCTGGCAAGGCGTCGCGAACTTCTCGTGGTTCATCGGCGCGGGGCTCGGCTTCGTGTTCTACCGGCTGCTCGTGAGAGCGAAGGCCTGAGGAGCGTGCGATGAAGATCCGACTGATCAATCCGAATACGACGCAGCGGATGACCGACGCGATGGGCCGCTGCGCGCGCGACGTCGCGGCCGCCGGCACGGAGATCGTGGCGGTGAGCCCGCCGATGGGCCCGCCGTCGATCGAAGGCTATTACGACGAGGCGCTCGCGACGCCGGGGCTCCTCGCCGAGATCGCGCAGGGCGAGCGCGACAGCTGCGACGCGTACGTGATCGCGTGCTTCGGCGATCCGGGCCTCTACGCGGCGCGCGAGCTCGCGCGCGGGCCGGTGATCGGCATTGCCGAGGCCGCGATGCATGCGGCGAGCGTGCTCGCGCCGGGCTTCTCGGTCGTCACGACGCTCGCGCGCACCTGCGGGATGGCGTGGCACCTCGCGGAGCGCTACGGGATGAAGCGCTTCTGCCGCAACGTGCGCGCAACCGACGTCGCCGTGCTCGAACTCGACCGGCCGGGCTCGGCCGCGCGCCGGATCATCGTCGACGAATGCCGGCGCGCGCTCGACGAGGACGGCGCCGACGCGATCGTGCTCGGTTGCGCGGGGATGGCCGAGTTCGCGCACGAGATCGAGCAGCAGATCGGCGCACCGGTGGTCGAGGGTGTCACGGCGGCCGTCAAGTGGGCCGAGGCGCTCGTCGCGCTGCGCCTCGCGACCGCGAAGCGCGGCGACTACGCGCGGCCGCTGCCGAAGCGCTATGACGGCGCATTCGCCCGCTTCAGCCCGCCGGACGGGGATGAGGCGGAACCGGTCCCGAATTTGCCGCAACCGCACATACACACCGTCTGACACGCACTATCTGCGCCGCTGTATGGGCGCGTATGGGCGTTTTCGCTACACTGGGCCGTCATCGCATCGGCTTGCGCAGCCGGGCTCCGGCCCCCGCGCAGTCGATGCGAACCCATTATTTCAGCGAGCTTTCGCCGCACTTCGAACCATGTCACTCGATCCCAACTATCCTCGCGACCTGATCGGCTACGGCCGCCATCCCGTTCAGGCGAACTGGCCGGGGCGCGCCCGTGTCGCCGTGCAATTCGTGCTGAACTACGAGGAGGGCGGCGAGAACTGCGTGCTGCACGGCGATCCGGGCTCCGAGCAATTCCTGTCCGAAATCGTCGGCGCGGCCGCGTATCCCGACCGCCACATGAGCATGGAGTCGATCTACGAATACGGTTCGCGGGCCGGCGTATGGCGCATCCTGCGCGAATTCGAGAAGCGCGGAATGCCGCTGACGGTATTCGGCGTCGGCATGGCGATCGAACGCCATCCGGAGCTCGCGCGCGCGTTCGTCGAGCTGGGCCATGAAATCGCGTGCCACGGCTGGCGCTGGATCCACTACCAGAGCATGACGCCGGAACTCGAGGCCGAGCACATGCGCCTCGGGATGGAAGCGATCGAGCGCGTGACGGGCGAGCGCCCGCTCGGCTGGTACACCGGCCGCGACAGCCCCAACACGCACCGCCTCGTCGCCGAATACGGCGGCTTCCTGTACGACTCCGACAACTACGGCGACGACCTGCCGTTCTGGATGGACGTCGACGTGTCGGGCGGCAAGAAGTCGCCGCAGCTGATCGTGCCGTACACGCTGGACACGAACGACATGCGCTTTGCGACGCCGCAGGGCTTCAACACCGGCGATCACTTCTTCGACTACCTGCGCGACGCGTTCGACGTGCTGTACGCGGAGGGCGACGAAGCGCCGAAGATGCTGTCGATCGGCATGCACTGCCGGTTGCTCGGCCGGCCGGGCCGGTTCCGCGGGCTGCAGCGTTTCCTCGATCACATCGAGAAGCACGATCGCGTATGGGTGACGCGCCGTGTCGATATCGCGCGTCACTGGCGTGAACATCATCCGTATCAGCCCAATCATCGAAACGAAGGGAAAGCATGAAGGCGATGCGCTACACGTTGGATCAACTGAACACGATGGCGCCGAGCGCATTTGTCGCGGCGCTGTCGGGGATTTTCGAACATTCGCCGTGGGTGGCCGAAGTCGCTGCGGGCGAGCGTCCGTTCGCGAGCATCGACGCACTGCACAAGACGATGTCGGGCGCGGTGGAAACGGGCGGCGAAGTGCGCCAGCTCGCGCTGATCAACGCTCACCCGGAGCTGGCCGGCAAAGCCGCCGTGCGTGGCGAGCTGACGGCCGAGTCGACGCGCGAGCAGAGCGGCGCGGGCCTCGACCAGTGCACGCAGGAAGAGTTCGACAAGCTGCTGACGCTGAACCGCACGTATCGCGAGAAGTTCGGCTTCCCGTTCATCCTCGCGGTGCGCGGCTATGACCGGCACGGCATCATCGCGAACTTCGAGTCGCGCGTGAATCACTCGCGCACCGAGGAGCTGCGCGCGAGCCTCGACCAGATCTACCGGATCGCGCGCTTCCGCCTCGACGACCTGATCGACGCCTGACACCGCAATACGGCCTGCTGCGTCGCAGCGGCCTGATCGCATCACTGAAACAAGGAAACATCATGGCTGTTCCGCTTCTCGATCCCAACGCCCCCGACTTCACGCGGCGCTACGTGAATCTTGCCGACCCGCGTCTCGGTGCGCAGGCGCTCGAAGCCAGCGACGATTTCTTCGCGCCGAAGGATCGGATGCTGAACCCCGAGCCGGCCGTCTTCATCCCCGGCAAGTACGACGACCACGGCAAGTGGATGGACGGCTGGGAAACGCGCCGCAAGCGCACGACGGGCTACGACTGGTGCATCGTCAAGCTCGCGCGCCCGGGCGTGATCAAGGGCTTCGACATCGACACGAGCCACTTCACCGGCAACTTCCCGCCGGCCGCATCGATCGAGGCCGCGTTCGTGGCCGACGGCGCGCCGACGCATGCGACCGAGTGGGTCGAGATCGTGCCGTCGACGACGCTGCAGGGCAACAGCCATCACTATGTCGAAGCGAGCGACGCGCGTGCGTTCACGCACCTGCGCGTGAACATCTACCCGGATGGCGGCATTGCACGCCTGCGCGTGTACGGCCAGCCGCAGCTCGACTGGGCCGGCGCGAGCGCGACCGAGCAGTTCGATCTCGCGGCGATGGAAAACGGCGGTTACGTGGTGGCCGCGAACAACCAGCACTTCGGCGTCGCGTCGAACCTGCTGCTGCCGGGCCGTGGCGTGAACATGGGCGACGGCTGGGAAACCCGCCGCCGCCGCGAACCGGGCAATGACTGGGCGATCATCGCGCTCGCGCAGCCGGGCGTGATCCGCAAGATCGAAGTCGATACCGCGTTCTTCAAGGGCAACTATCCGGACCGCTGCTCGATCCAGGCCGCGTACGTGTCGGGCGGCACGGACAGCTCGCTGATCACGCAGTCGATGTTCTGGCCCGTGCTGCTCGGCGAACAGAAGCTGCAGATGGACAAGCAGCACTACTTCGAACACGACATCGCGTCGCTCGGCCCCGTCACGCACGTGCGACTCAACATCATTCCGGACGGCGGCGTGTCGCGCCTGCGTCTGTGGGGGACGCTCGACAAATGAAGACGCTTGCCATCGAACCGCTGACCAAGGAAGCGTTCGCGCCGTTCGGCGACGTGATCGAAACGGAAGGCGCGAAGCAGATCCCGATCAACCTCGGCACCACGATCCGCTTTCACGATCTCGCGAAAGTCGACGTGACCGATGAAGACGGCCGCACGCTCGTCAACCTGTTCCGCGGCCAGCCGCGCACGCTGCCGTTCGAAGTGAAGATGCTGGAGCGGCACCCGCTCGGCAGCCAGGCCTTCGTGCCGCTGAACGACCAGCCGTATCTCGTCGTCGTGGCGCCCGCGGGCGATCTCGACCCGGCGAAGATCCGCGCGTTCGTGACGAGCGGGTGGCAGGGCGTCAACTATGCGAAGGGCGTGTGGCATCACCCGCTGATCGCGCTGGGCGGCGTCAGCGACTTCATCGTCGTCGATCGCGGCGGTGACGGCCTGAACCTGAACGAACAGGACCTGCAGGAATCGCTGTGGCTCACCGACGAAGCGCTGCACGCGCTGACGGCCTGAGTCGCCGGCGTTTCTGCTGGCGTCTGACGAAACCCGCGCATGATGCGCGGGTTTTTTTATGCACGGTCGATGCGGCGCGATTCAGGTCGCCGCGGTTTTGCGCGTGTCGCGCGAGCTGCCGACGCGGCGCCGCCGGTTGGTGACCGGCGCATGCTGCGCCATCAGCTCGGCGACCCAGTCGATGAAGACGCGCAGCTTCGCGCTGACGTGCCGGTTCGGCGGGAACGCGACGTACATCGGCATCGGTTCGAGCTGCCATCGCTCGAACAGCGGCACGAGTTCGCCGCGGGCGCGATGCGCGCGGGCCATGTAGTCGGGTAGCCACAGAATGCCCAGCCCGGCGAGGCCGGCCTCGAGGTACGCATTGCCGTCGTCGACCGCGAGCACGTAGCGGCCGCGCACGGTGACCTGATCGCCGTCGCATGCCATCGCAAACGGCAACGCCTTGCCGGTGCGCGCCCACAAAAAACCGACGATCCGGTGATGGGTGTCTTCCAGCTCGTCCGGATGCGTCGGCGTGCCGGCGCGGGCGAGATAGGCCGGCGACGCGTACACGCCGAGCCGCAGGTCGCCGACGCGCCGCGCGACCAGCGCGCGGTCGGTCGGCTCTCCGCCTCGCACGACGCAGTCGACGTTCTCGCCGATCACGTCCACGACGCGGTCGCTCACGCCCATGTCGAGCTGGATGTCCGGATAGCGCGCATGGAATGCGGGCAGCGCGGGGATCAGGATCAGGCGCGCGAACGGGCTCGGCACGTCCACGCGCAGCCGCCCCCGGGGCGACGCGGACGCCGCGGACAGGCTCGTTTCGGCATCGTCCATGTCGGCCAGCAGCCGCACGACGCGGTCGTAGTACGCGGCGCCGTCGGCGGTAACGACGACCTTGCGCGTCGTACGGTTGAACAGCTTCACGCGCAGCCGCGCTTCGAGCTGCTGCACGAGTTGCGTGATGGTGGTGCGGCTCATGTGCAGCGTGTCGGCCGCCTTCGTGAAACTGCCGGCTTCCACCACGCGGGCGAACGCCTGCATTGCGTCGAATCGATCCATCGGGTCAGGGCTCCGCGTCGGTCGGAATTGTTTGGGACGTGCAAACAGTGTTGGACAGGGTTGCCGGTTTATCCGCCGTGCATCGGTCCGTAAAGTGCCTTCATCGTTGATGCCGGGGCGGCTTCGCCCCACAAACCGAAGGAGGTATGGGATGGTAAAGCGTAGCGTGGTTTTTCCGCCCGGTCGCCAGGCGCTGTACGACCGCAACCGTTATTCGCCGGCAGTACGCTCGAACGGCTTCCTGTTCGTGTCCGGGCAGGTCGGCAGCCGCGAGGACGGCTCGCCCGAGCCGGAGCTCGGCGCGCAGGTCCGCCGCGCGTTCGACAACCTGAATGCGGTGCTGCGCGCGGCCGGTTGCACGTTCGACGACGTCGTCGACGTGACGGTGTTCCTCGTCGATCCCGAAGCGACGTTCGAGCGGATCTGGGAGATCGTCCCCGAATACTGGGGGAATGCGCCGCATCCGACGCTGACGGCCGTCGGCGTGACCTGGCTGTATGGTTTCCAGTTCGAGATCAAGGTGATCGCGTGGCTGCCGGAAACGGTTGACGGTTGAGCCGTGCCGGAGACAGGGCCCGCGCGTCAGGGTGCGACGGGCGCCTCCTGTTCATACGCGCGATGCAGCAGCGCGACGAACGATGACGAATCGGGCAACGTCGCCGTGCCGAGCCGGCGCACGGCGATCCCGGGCGTCCACGAATTCATCACGGCGGCACCGGCCATCGACGGCAGGTCGGCCGGCGTCAGTACGCGATCGTGCTGCGCGATGCCCAGGCGCGCCAGTTGCCGGCGCACGATGCGCATCGTGACGCCGCCGAGCATGCCGGCCATGGGCCACACGACCGCGTCGCCGGTCCAGAACGCCAGATTCCAGATCGAGCCTTCGCTGATGCGCCCGTGGCGATCGATGAAGGCCGCATCGTCGAAACCCTGTGCGATCGCGCGGCGCAGGAGGTGCGTCTTCGCGACTTCGCCGACGTGCTTGATTTCCGGCAGCATACGCTCGTGTTCGAACAGCGCGAGATCGAGCGGGCCCGCCGGACCCGACGACGGCGCGGCGGTGCGGACCAGCACGTCGAGCGTTTCATCGTCGCGCGGCGCGACGAATTCGCCCGTCGTCGCATGCACGGTTGCCGTCAGTGACAGCGCCGACGGCGCGAGATCGAGCGCGGCGCGCAGGAGCGCGCGGATCCGGTCGTCGGGCAGTGCCTGTCCGAACAGCGTGTTCGACGCATCGCGCAGCCGCGCGAGATGCAGGTCGAGGCCGCGCACGCGACCGTCGCGCACCTGCATCGCGGTGAAATGCGCATGGCCCGCGAATGCGAGCGCGGCGAGCGCGTCCGGGGTGGCGGCGGCGCCGTTGAGCTGGACGACGGACGGGAACGGGGCAACGGTCATCGGCGGATCTCCGGGTTCGGTCGCGAGCGCGGGGCGGCTCGCGGCATCTTCAAGAAAGCCTATTGTTTGTCGATTGATGGCGTGTTGAAAAACGAGTAGTTTTGGAACGGTCATCAAATTTGGCTTGAAGATCGATGGAACGCATGTGGCCCGGTACGCGCACGCTGAGGACGTTCGATGCGGCGGCGCGGCACCTGAATTTCTCGCGGGCGGCCGACGAGGTGGGACTGACGCCGGCGGCCGTCAGTCATCAGATCAAGGAAATCGAGGCGCAGCTCGACATGGCGCTGTTCGTCCGCACGAGCCGCAGCATCCGGTTGACGCCGGCCGGTGTGGTGCTGGCTGCCGCGGCCGCCGATGCGCTGGCGGGCCTGCAGCGCGCGACTGCTCGGGCGCGGCGTATCGCGCGGGAGCAGACGGAGCTGCGCGTGTCGGTCGGCGCGCGCTTCGCGACGCACTGGCTGCTGCCGCGCCTGCCGCGTTTCAGGGCCGCGCATCCCGCGTTCGATCTGACGTTCGACATCACCGACCGGTTGCGCGATTTCGATGACGACGACGTCGATGTCGCGATCCGCTTCGGCACCGGGCGTTATCGCGACGCGCGCGCGCAGCGCCTGTTCGACACGTCGGTCGTCGCGGTCTGCAGCCCGGCGCTGCTGTCGGCCGGGCCGCCGTTGCGCAAGCCGCGCGACCTGTTGCGCCATACGCTGTGCCACGTCGACTGCGAAGTCGACGGTGTGGCCTGGCCGCGCTGGCCGGCGTGGATGGCCGCGGCCGGCGTCGACGGATTCGATGACAGCCGGTGCGTATCGTTTCCGGATTCGAGCCACGTCGTGCAGGCCGTGACGGACGGCACCGCGATCGGTCTTGCGGAGCCGCGCATGATTGCACGCGATCTCGCGGAAGGGCGTGTCGTGCAGGTGTTCGACGTGAATGTCGGGGTGGCGCCCGGCCTTGCGTATCACGTCGTGTATCCGGAGCGCACGCAGGACGATCCACGCATCGTCGCCTTGCGCGACTGGCTCGCGGACGAAGTCGCGACGATGTGCGTTTAATGGCGGCGGCGCGTGCTATCGTGCCCGCATCGCCACCGCACGACGTCCTTTTCCGGGCGTGTTCCTTCGATGAGCCAAGCTGAAAGCAACCTCGCGATCCTGCTGAGCACGATGCAGCCCGAACTGCATCCGGGCGCGTTCGCATTCGTGTCGCTGCCGACCGACGCAGACGTATCGTTATCCGAAGTGATCGCGACATTCCGTGAAGCGGAAGGGCTGACGCTCGTCGTCGGCGCGGAGACGGCCGCGCGCCGCGGCTGGCCCGTACTGTTCCGCGCCGCATGGATCACGCTGACCGTGCATTCCGACCTTGCGGCCGTGGGCCTCACGGCGGCCTTCGCACGGGCGCTCGGCGCGGCCGGCATCAGCTGCAACGTGATGGCGGCCGCGTACCACGATCACATCTTCGTGCCGTTCGACGACGGCCCGCGCGCGCTCGATGCGCTCGTCGCGCTCCAGCGCGACGCGATGCGCGGCGAGCGCTAGCAACGCATCTGTAACACGCAAAAAAAACGGGCCCAGTAGCGGGCCCGAGAACGGAGAGGATTGCGCCGGAACACGACCCCGGCGCCCGGCGGCTTACTTGTTCGCGCCACCCTCGAACCAGGCGGCGAGCTTCGTCCGCTCGTCGTCGGTCATGTGCGTGACGTTGCCGATCGGCATCGCCTTCAGGCGCACGGCCTGTTCGTAGATACGCTGCGCATTCTTCGACACTTCGTCCGGCGTGTCGAACATCACGCCTGCGGGCGCGCTGCCCATCAGCGTCGGTTTCGCCGAGTGGCACTCGACGCAGCGCTGCTGCAGGACCGGCATGATGTCGGCGATCACGACCTTCGGCGCGTTTGCGGCTTGCGCTTCCGGTGCGACCGGCTTCGGCATCGTCCACACCAGCGCGCCCGACAGCAGGGCGACACCGCCGATCGGCAGGTACCACAGCTGCTTGCCGCGGTGACGCATCACGAAGAACTGGCGGATCAGTGCGCCGGCCAGCATGATCATCACGAGCACGACCCAGTTGAACTTGTTCGTGTAGGTCATTGCATAGTGGTTCGACAGCATCGCGAACACGACCGGCAGCGTGAAGTACGTGTTGTGCACCGAGCGCTGCTTGCCGCGCTTGCCGTAGATCGGGTTCGGCTCTTCGCCCTTGAGCATCTTGTCGACCATCTTGCGCTGGCCGGGGATGATCACGAAGAACACGTTCGCCGACATGATCGTCGCGAGCATCGCGCCGACGATCAGGTACGCGGCACGGCCCGCGAAGATGTGGCATGCGAGATACGCGGCTGCAACCACGTAAATGCCGACGCAGATGCCGAGCACGCGGTCGTTGGTGCCGAGGATGCGGCACAGCGAGTCGTAGACGATCCAGCCGGCGGCGAGGAAGCCGAGTGCGGATGCGACGGCAACCACTGGGCCCATGTCGAGCACGCTCTTGTCGATCAGGTACGTGTTCGGTGCGAGCAGGTACAGCACGAAGAACAGCGAGAAGCCCGACAGCCAGGTCGTGTACGACGGCCACTTCGACCAGTGCAGGTCATCCGGCATTTCCGGCGGGGCGACCGTGTACTTCTGCATGTTGTAGAAGCCGCCACCGTGGACGTGCCACAGTTCGCCGAACACACCGCGCTTGCGCTGGTTCGGGTCGGTCGGCGGTTTCAGGCTGTTGTCGAGCGCGACGAAATAGAACGACTCGCCGATCCACGCAATGGCGACGATGACGTGCAGCCATCGCAGCGCGAGGTTCAGCCAGTCGGTGATGAAGCCTTCCATGAAACTCCTCCAGACTCAAATCGTTTGTTTGATGCGGGCGCTGATTCGAATGTCAGCTGCCGCGATAGGTGCTGTACGACCACGGCGACACGAGCAGCGGCACGTGGTAGTGCGAGCCGGTGTCGGCGATGCCGAAGCGGAGTACGACGCGATCGACGAAACGGGGTTCGGGCACCTTCACGCCGACGGACGCGAAGTAGTCGCCGGCATGGAATACGAGTTCGTATTCGCCGGCGGCGAGCGCGGCGCCTTCGAGCAGGGGTTCGTCGCAACGGCCGTCGCTATTGGTCAGCACGGTCTTGATCGCGCGGCGCGATTCGCCGTCCAGCGCGTAGAGGTCCACCTTGATTGCAGCGCCGGGACGGCCGTGCGCCGTATCGAGTACGTGGGTAGTGAGCTTTCCCATTCGCAATTGTCCTTGTGTGAATGCGAGGTTCGGCGGCGACTCGATCCATGACTGTGCGGCGGATCGAGGCTCCACGTCACGTGGCTACATACCCGTCGGCGAGATTGAAGCGAGCGCCGTGCAGGCATTGTAAAAAGGTTCCCCGCGCAAATACGGGCGCGATATCAAAGATAATGCGCCGCGCATGAGCGACTGTCGACGGCCCGCCGGATACGGCTTCCGGCGGGCGTTCCGGGCCTCCGGCGGGGCGTTGCGCGGCGTACCATATCGAAACCGTGAAACGCGGTATTCCGGTTCGCGCATTGTGTGCGGCGCGCGCTTGGGCGATCCTCCCGCCGTGCGCGTCGGCCTTGTTGCCCGCGCGTACCCCGAAGACGGCGAGCACGCCGGGTAACCGGGCCAGGGCGTTCGAACGGACGCAGGCACCGGAGCGTGCCGCGATTCAGCGTTCGAACGGCTGTGTGACCGTCCCCAGGATCCGCCCCTGGGGGCAGACCGACGCGGAGAACGCATGAACCTCGAGCAGCACGCTGGCGCACGCGCGCCGAACACCTCCTCATCCCGCCCGAAAACCCTGCTGGTCAAGCACGCCGACGTGCTCGTGACCATGGACGACACGCGCCGCGAGCTGCGCGACGCGGGGCTCTTCATCGAAGACAACCGGATCGTCGCGGTCGGCCCGACCGCCGAGCTGCCCGATACGGCAGACGAAGTGCTCGACCTGCGCGGCCACCTCGTGATCCCGGGGCTCGTGAACACGCACCACCACATGTACCAGAGCCTGACGCGCGCGGTGCCCGCGGCGCAGAACGCCGAGCTGTTCGGCTGGCTCACGAACCTGTACAGGATCTGGGCGCACCTGACGCCCGAGATGATCGAAGTGTCGACGCTTACCGCGATGGCCGAGCTGCTGCAGTCGGGCTGCACGACGTCGAGCGATCATCTGTACATCTACCCGAACGGCAGCCGCCTCGACGACAGCATCGGCGCCGCGCAGCGGATCGGCATGCGCTTTCACGCGAGCCGCGGCGCGATGAGCGTCGGCCAGCGCGACGGCGGGCTGCCGCCCGATTCGGTCGTCGAGCGCGAACCCGACATCCTGCGCGACACGCAGCGCCTGATCGAGACCTATCACGACGAAGGCCGGTACGCGATGCTGCGCGTGGTCGTCGCGCCGTGCTCGCCGTTCTCGGTGAGCCGCGACCTGATGCGCGACGCGGCCGTGCTCGCGCGCGAATACGGCGTGTCGCTGCACACGCACCTCGCGGAGAACGTCAACGACATCGCATACAGCCGCGAGAAGTTCGGGATGACGCCGGCCGAATATGCGGAAGACCTCGGCTGGGTCGGCCACGACGTGTGGCATGCGCACTGCGTGCAGCTCGACGACGCGGGCATCAGCCTGTTCGCGCGCACCGGCACGGGTGTCGCGCACTGTCCGTGCTCGAACATGCGGCTTGCGTCGGGTATCGCGCCGGTGAAGAAGATGCGTCTCGCGGGCGTGCCGGTCGGCCTCGGCGTCGACGGCTCCGCGTCGAACGACGGCGCGCAGATGGTCGCGGAAGTGCGGCAGGCGCTGCTGCTGCAACGGGTCGGTTTCGGACCCGATGCGATGACCGCGCGCGAAGCGCTCGAGATCGCGACGCTCGGCGGCGCGAAGGTGCTGAACCGCGACGATATCGGCGCGTTGAAGCCAGGCATGGCCGCCGACTTCGCCGCGTTCGACCTGCGCCAGCCGCTGTTCGCGGGCGCGCTGCACGATCCGGTCGCGGCGCTCGTGTTCTGCGCGCCGTCGCAGACGGCGTACACGGTGGTGAACGGGAAGGTGGTGGTACGGGAGGGGCGGCTGGCGACGCTCGACCTGCCGCCCGTCATCGCGCGTCACAACGCGCTCGCGCAGGCACTGGTCGAGGCATCGCGCTGAGGGAAGCGTGAAGTTGTCCGGCGGCTGCCTTGCCGCCGGGCGTGCCGCCAGCATTCGCCGTGCCGCGCCGGGACGGCGCGGGCGGTGCGTGCCGTTACGGCTCGATCAGCGTGCGGGTGGCTTCGGCGACGAGGCTGCGCAGCCAGCGCACTTCGTCGGAGTAGTGGCAGCGTTCGTGCCACAGCTGGTAGTACTGCATCGGCGGGAAGTCGAGCGGTGCCGGCACGACCGACAGCGGCAGGAACTTCGCGTAGTGATCGGCGAACAGGCGCGTCGTCGTGAAGATCAGGTCGGACTTCACGAGCACGTAAGGCGCAAGGTTGAAGTACGGCAGCGTGACGACCACGTGGCGCTTGAGCCGTTCGCGTGCGAGATGCACGTCGATCGCGCCGCGCTGGCCGACCGAGTACGGCGTCGGCGCGAGATGCGGTGCGTTCAGGTACTGATCGAGCGTGAGCCCGCCGCGCTTTGCGAACGGGTGCGTGTTGCTCATCAGGCAGACGATTTCGTCGACGAACAGGTTCGACAGGTGCAACTGCTCGGGCGGCTCGGGCCAGTTGCCGACGACGATGTCGAGCTTGCCGTCTTCCAGCGCGAGCTCGTAGTCGAACGCGGGGCCGAGCGAGTGGAATTCGAGCGTCGCGTTCGGCGCGGCCTGCCGGAAGCGCTCGACCACGGTCGGCACGAACAGCACGTTCAGGTAGTCGGGGCAGCCGATCCGGTAGCAGCGGATCGACGTGGCCGGGTCGAAGTTGTGCTGCTGGAACTTGATGCGCTCGATTTCACGCAGCGCGTTCTGCACGGGCTCGAGCAGACGCAGCCCGTATTCGGTCGGCACCATGCCGGATTTGCCGCGCACCAGCAGCGGATCGCCGGTGATGTCGCGCAGGCGCCGCAGCGCGGCGCTGATCGCCGGTTGCGACTGGTTCAGTTTGACGGCTGCGCGCGTGACGCTGCGCTCCATCAACAAGGTGTGCAAGACGCGCAAGAGGTACGTGTCGATCGCCTCGCGTTGCTGACTCATGATATCTCCGTTTTATATGTCTGGGCTGATCGAGGGGGCAGGGGGGTATATCGTTTTTAATATGAAGCTGGCCCAGCGTCAAGGGATGGATACCCGCAGACGTCCGCCGGCCGGGCCGCGACGAGGGGCCCGAACGGGGTGCGAAGCGAAGCGCGCGGCGCCGCCCGGACCCGTGTTGCGCGGATCCGGATCGCGGCGCGGCGTGTGATGCGGCGTGCGCGTCAGTCGTCGATGCGCATGCCGACCTTCAGCGTGACCTGCCAGTGAACGACCTGGTCGCCTTCGATGTGGCCGCGTGTTTCGGTCACCTGGAACCAGTGCAGGTTGTGCAGCGTCTTGCCGGCTTTCGAGATCGCGTTGCGGATGGCGTCGTCGCTCGATTGCTTCGACGAACCGGTCAGCTCGATCATCTTGTACACGTGGTCGCTCATGATGCGCTCCCTGGGATATCGGTATGGATGGCCGGTGCAAGCCGTGGTCCCGAAGCGGCGCCGCGCGTGCCCGGCTTCTTGAGTGATAGGTATGATGGGCGGCAAGTTCAACCCATATCGGAGACGAGGAACATCGTGGAAGTCGGATTTTGCGGACCGGGATTGATGGGCGCGCCGATGATTCGGCATTTGCTGGCGGCCGGGCATCGGGTCAGCGTGTGGAATCGCTCGCGCGACAAGGCCGAGGCGCTCGTGAAGGACGGCGCGCAGGTGGTCGGCACACCGCGCGAACTGGCGGAGCGCGTCGAGACGGTATGCGTGTGCGTGCTCGACGGCCGCGCGGTGGGCGACGTCGTGTTCGGCGAGCACGGGCTGCTCTCCGGTGACGCCACTACGCGTCGCCTGCAGCGCATCGTCGATCATTCGAGCATTCCGCCCGCCGCCACGCGTGAGTACGCCGCGCGCGCGGCCGCGCTCGGCGTCGGCTGGGTCGATGCGCCCGTATCGGGCGGCGTGCCCGGCGCGCAGGCCGGTACGCTCGCGGTGATGGCCGGCGGTCGCGCGGCCGATCTCGACGCGGTGCGGCCGCTGATCGACACGTATGCGTCGCGCATCACGCACATGGGCGACGCGGGCGCGGGGCAGACGGCGAAGCTGTGCAACCAGGCGATCGTCACCGCGACGGTGACCGCGATCGCCGAGGCCGTCGGTCTCGCGCAGGCGAGCGGCATCGATGCCGCGCGGCTCGCCGAAGCGCTCGCGGGCGGCTGGGCCGATTCGGTGCTGCTGCAGACGTTCGTGCCGCGCATGACCTCGGGCGGTCATGCGCCGATCGGCGCGCTCAGCACGTTCCAGAAGGATGTCGACGCGATCGCCGACGCGGCGCGCGACACGGGTGCGGTGATGCCCGTGTCGGCCACTGTGCAGCAGGTGTTGCGGCTCGGTGCCGCGCAAGGGCTCGCCGGCGCCGATTTCGCCGCGTTCATCGACATCGTGCGGCCCGGCAACGGGCGTCAGCAGGCGTCGTGACGGGCAAGCGGGGCGCGTGAATGGCAGATGGGCCGCCTGGAGGCGGCCCATCGAATGGCGGGCGGATCAGCCGAGGGAGCGAGGTGTCGTGTCGCCGGCGTTCTGGCGACCGAGCCCGCCGCGCAGGCTCGCTTTCGTGCCTGCACCAAACTCGGGCAGGATGCGCGCACGCGCACGGCTGGCAAACACGAGGAAGCCGAAGCCGTTTGCTTCGTACCAATATCCGCCGTTCTCGAGGCCGTCCAGCGGCTGCTCGAGCGCGTTGGCGATCGATTCGATGCAGCGCTTGCGCAGCTCCGCAATGGCGGGATAGGGCGGCTGGGCACCGCGCACGCTGCACAGGAGCACGTCGAGACCGGGCAGCACATGCGCGTACAGGACGGGTTCGTCCTGCGCACGGGCGCGGGCAATCTTGGTGTCGAGCTGGGCAAACGGTTTCGAGTGGCGCAATACCGCGAGGAATGACTCCTGGCCATCCTGCTGGGCACGCCGACGTTTTTTCGGGAAGGACATAAACACTCGCCTCAAAAACAATTGCAAGAAATGCGGCACTTTCATGCGACCCACTCCCGGCTATGTACGCCGCATGTCGATCCTTTATAGCACACGAAAATGCTGCCTTCGTGCAGTACGACGATCAATGTCTCCCGTCGACCTGCTCGCCATGATCGACACAGCCAGCGTCTTGGCGCCCGTACTGTCGTTTAGTCTCCATCATAGACCTGCTTTCCCCGCGCGTGCATTCGCCCGTCACAAAAAAGTGCGATGGGCCGCATGCGGCGGTGCATCGCGCGCGCAACAAAAAGGCCCGCACGGGGCGGGCCTGGCAGGCGGGGCGCTCGGCGATCAGCGCTGCTTCAGCGAATCGCGGATCTCGCGCAGCAGCACGGTGTCTTCCGGCGTCGCGGCCGGCGCGGCTTCGTCCGGCTTGCGCAGCTTGTTGATGAATTTCACCATCAGGAAAATGATGAACGCGAGGATGACGAAATTGATCGCCACGGTGATGAACGAGCCGTAGCCGAACGCGGCGACACCCGCGGCCTGCAGGTCCTTGAACGAATCGGGATTACCCTTGAACGTCGGAGGGATGGTGCCGAGCAGAACGAACTTGTTCGAGAAATCCAGACCACCGGTCAGCACGCCGATGACCGGCATGATGAGGTCTTTCACGACCGAGTCGACGATCTTCGAGAACGCGCCGCCGATGATCACGCCGACGGCGAGATCCATGACGTTGCCCTTGACGGCGAACTCCTTGAATTCCTTGATGATGCTCATGAGCGGCTTTCTCCTGGTTGGGGCGAGGGGAGGCGTGCCGCGACGCGCAGGGATGCAGAGCGTCGAAAGAGGGTCGGTGGCACGCCGATGGCCGCATGATAGCGAACGCTCCCCATTGCCGGTAGTCCATCTTGAAATGATTGACAAATCCGCGCGTCGGCGCGGCAGGCAGGCAGGGGAGCGTGGCGTGCGTGGCAGCGCGTCGCGGGTACGTCGACGCGCTGCGTAGCGTCAGGTGTTGTCGTCGGTCCAGCCGTCGTCGTTGCTGCCGAGATCCATGCCGCCGCCGCCGTTGCCGTCGCTCCAGTTCGAACTGTCGCCGCGGCCGAGGTCGAAGCCCGGATCGTTCTCCTGCCGGCGGCGCTCGCCGTCGACGATCACGTCGCGTTCGACCACGCGCTCGCGGCCACCCGACATCGCCTCGCCGAGCAATACGCCGGTCAGCAGCCCGCCCATGCCGCCGCCGAAACCGCCGCCGCCTTGCTGGATCACCACCGGCGGTTGCTGTTGCGGGTAGGGCTGCTGCGGATACGGTTGGCCTTGCGCGCCCGTCATGCGATCGGCTTCCTGCGCATACACGGAGCCGCTGCCGTTGACCGGTGCCGCGGGTTGCGCGGCCGGATCGGGACGACCTTCGACGCGTGCCTTCACGCTCGCATGGCGCTGTTCGAGTTCATCGACGCGATAGGGCGGCACCGGATTCTTGCCGTTCGACAGCGTTTCGACGAGCGTGCGCGCGTCGGTCTCGATCGCTTCGAGTTCGCCGGTGAGCGCCGCGGCGCCGGGTGCCGTCGACAGCTTCGCGTCGAGTTTCAGCGGGCGGATATCGTTCAGCACGTCGGTGGCACGCTTGAGCTGCGTGCGGCGTTCGTCGTCGGCGCGGCTGTCGTCGGCCGTGCGTGCGCGCCGCAGCGTCCAGCGCAGCACCAGCGCGATCACCGCGACGATCAGCCCGAGGGCGATCCACATGCCGGTCGACGGGCCGTGTTTCTCGGCCGGCGCGACGGCGGGCGCGAGCGACGATTGCAGCGTGCCGGCCTGCGTGGCCGACGGCACATTGCCGCTCACGCGCGCGGCGTCGGCGCGGATGCGCGACTCCGTCTGCGCGAAGCGCGACGCGTCGGTGAACTTGAGTTGCGGATCGAGCGACTTCGCGCGTTGCAGTTGCGTGAGTGCGTCGGACGCGCGGCCTTCGCGGTCCAGCACCTGCGCATACAGGTAGCGCGCGTGCGCGTTGTTCGGATGGGCGTCGATGACTTGCGACAGCTGCGTGTCGGCTTGCTGCCAGTTGCGTTGCGCGATCGATTGCTCGACCTGCTGCAGCGACGGGACCGCAAACGCGGCGGACGACAGCAACATCAGCGAGAGGCCGAGTGCGGCGAGAGATTTCTTCATGGTCGAACCGGGCGCAGGCGCCCGTCTCCTGACGATCGGTTCGCGCCGCGCCCGGGGCGGGCGGCGGCGCGGTTGCCCGCAGTGGCCGTTACTGCGCGGGCGTGTCGAGCTGCTTCTTCAGCGCGGCGAGGCGATCCTCGACCGACGGGCCCTTGTTCAGCGCGGCGAGCTTGTCGTCGAGCGCCTTGCCGCTCGACGTGTCGGCCGAATTCAGGCGCGCGTCCGAGCGTGCGTTCTGCAGCGCGACCTTGTCCTCGAGCTTCTGGAAGTCCTCGGACAGGTTCTTGCCGCCGATGCCGCCCAGGGCGCTGGCCGCGACGTCCTTCGCCTGCGCGATTTCCTGCTTGGCCTGCAGGATGTTCGAGCGCGCATTCAGGTCGTTGCGGCGCTGGCGCATGTCGGCGATCTGCCCCTTCAGCTTGTCGACCGACGGCTCGAGCGTCGACAGTTCGGCCGCGAGCGCGTCACGCTCGGCTTCCGCGTTGGACTGTGCGCCGAGCGCCTCGCGTGCGAGTGCTTCATCGCCGGACTGCAGCGCGCGCTTCGCGCCGTCCTCGTACTTCTTCACCTTGTCGTCGGCCGCATCGCGCTTGCTGCGCTGGGTCGCGACCTGTGCCTCGATTTCGATCAGCGAATTCTCGGCACGGCCGATGCTGTCGTCGAGCTCCCGCACGATCTGCCGTGCGTCGCGCGACGGATCCTGTACCGAATCGGCCGCATCGTTCAGCAGGCCTTTGATCGTGCGCGAAACAGAGTCGAAAAGCGACATGAAATCCTCCGTGGTTGAAAGGCGCCGCGTGACCGCGGCAGTGCCCGTTGCGAGCCGGTTCCGACCCGCATGAGCCGGCGGATATTACACCACCGGTTCACTTAAATACGGCTTAAACGCGCGAGTTCAAGCGGCTTGCGCATCAGGATGTCGAACCTTTCGCGATTGAAAGAAAATCGACTGTGCGCGCCATATTGCGTGTCCATGATAGGCAGAGGATGCCGACAATACGTTCCTTAAATCACGGCATTGCGGGAATTTTTACAAAAAATCGCGAAGCCACCCGGTCGATTTCATTAAAATGCGCTGTCACGTCGCGGGAACGGATCGCCGCGCGGCGGGGTCTGTCGACGTGACAGCCGCATCACGATGTCTCTGCTCTGATTCATTCGCCTGCATTTCCGCATGCGTCCGAGGGCGCCACGACCGCCCGCCATTCCGACATGCCAATTATCAAACGACCGCCTTCTTCTTCCGACAGGAACGAACCCCACTACACGCTGCGCCGTTCGCCGTCCGGAGCCTATTACCCCGATGAGGATGACCGCGACGACGATCGCCGCACCCAGCGCAGCGGCGGCGGGGGCCGCCGCCGCGGATTCGGCTCGCGCGTCATGCTGTGGTTCGCCGGGCTGTTCGCGATCGCCGCGATCGTCGGCGCGCTGATCGTCGGCTACGCGCTGGTCGTGATGGCGCCGCAATTGCCGTCGCTCGATGCGCTGACCAACTACCAGCCGAAGGTGCCGCTGCGCGTGTTCACGGCCGATCACGTGCTGATCGGCGAGTTCGGCGAGGAGCGCCGCAGCCTCGTGCGCTTCCAGGAGATTCCGGACGTGATGAAGAAGGCGGTGCTCGCGATCGAGGACTACCGCTTCTACGAACACGGCGGTGTCGACTTCGTCGGCATCCTGCGCGCGGGCGTGGCCGACCTGATGCACGGCGGCGCGCGCCAGGGCGCGAGCACAATCACGATGCAGGTCGCGCGCAACTTCTTCCTGTCGAGCGAGAAGACCTACACGCGCAAGATTTACGAAATGCTGCTCGCGTACAAGATCGAGAAGGCCCTGACGAAGGACCAGATCCTCGAGCTGTACATGAACCAGATCTATCTCGGCCAGCGCTCGTACGGCTTCGCGGCCGCCGCGCGCGTGTACTTCGGCAAGGACCTGAAGGACATCACGCTGGCGGAAGCGGCGATGCTCGCGGGGCTGCCGAAGGCGCCGTCCGCGTATAACCCGGTCGTCAATCCGAAGCGTGCGAAGGTGCGCCAGGAATACATCCTGAAGCGCATGCTCGAAGTCGGCTACATCACGCAGCCGCAGTACGACGAGGCCGTGAAGGAAGAGATCCACGTGCGCACGCCGGGCAACCAGTATGCGGTGCACGGCGAGTACGTCGCCGAGATGGTGCGGCAGATGATGTACCAGCAGTACAAGGACGAAACCTATACGCGCGGGCTGACCGTCACGACGACGATCAACTCGTCCGACCAGGAAGCCGCGTACCAGGCCGTGCGTCGCGGCATTCTCGACTACGAGCGCCGCCACGGCTATCGCGGGCCGGAAGCGTCGATCAAGCTGCCCGCGGCCGGCGACGACCGCGACGAGGCGATCGACGACGCGCTCGCCGATCACCCGGACAACGGCGACCTGCAGTCGGCGGTCGTGCTGTCGGCGTCGCCGGGCGCGGTCGAGGTGCAGTTCGTCGGCGGTGCGACCACGACGATCGGCCCGGCCGGGCTGCGCTTCGTCGCGGCCGCGCTCGGGCCCCGCGCGAACGACACGCTGCGCATCAAGCCGGGCTCGGTCGTGCGCGTGCTGAAGGACGGCAAGACGGGCTGGCAGGTCGTGCAGTTGCCGCAGGTCGAAGGCGCGCTCGTCGCGATCGCGCCGCAGGACGGTGCGATCCGCTCGCTCGTCGGCGGCTTCGACTTCAACAAGAGCAAGTTCAACCACGTGACGCAGGCGTGGCGCCAGCCGGGCTCGTCGTTCAAGCCGTTCATCTACTCGGCGTCGCTCGACAAGGGCATGGGGCCGGCGACGATGATCAACGACGCGCCGCTGTACTTCCCGCCGAGCGTGCCGGGCGGCACCGCATGGGAGCCGAAGGACGACGACCAGCCGGACGGCCCGATGACGATGCGCACTGGCCTGCAGCGCTCGAAGAACCTCGTGTCGATCCGGATCCTCGCGTCGATCGGCACGCAGTATGCGCAGCAGTACGTGACGCAGCGCTTCGGCTTCGATCCGGCGAAGACGCCGCCGTACCTGCCGATGGCGCTCGGCGCGGGCCTCGTGACGCCGCTGCAGCTCGCGACCGGCTATGCGGTGTTCGCGAACGGCGGCTACAAGGTCGATCCGTACCTGATCGCCGAAGTCGACGACGCACGCGGCCAGCCGCTGCAGAAGTCGCAGCCGGTGCTCGCCGGCAGCACGGCGCCGCGCACGATCGAAGGCCGCAACGCGTACATGATGAACAGCCTGCTGCATTCGGTCGCGACGGCCGGCACGGGCGCGGGCACCAACGCACTGGGCCGCAGCGACCTGCAGGGCAAGACCGGTACGACGAACGACGCGAAGGACGGCTGGTTCGCCGGCTACCAGCAATCGCTCGTCGCGGTCGCGTGGATGGGCTTCGACCAGCCGAAGAGCCTCGGCAGCCGCGAATTCGGCGCGCAGCTCGCGTTGCCGATCTGGGTGAACTACATGCGCACCGCGCTGAACGGCGTGCCCGAGCAGCAGATGCCGATCCCGGACGGCCTGACCTCGATCGACGGCGAGCTGTACTACGCCGATCGCACGCCGGGCAACGGCTTCGTCGCGAACGTCGACATCAACCCGGCCGAGAATTCGATCAGCGCGAACGACGCACTCGGCTCGGCCGGTGCGGCAGGGCTTGCACCGCCGCCCGTCACGCCGCAGGAGAAGCAGCAGATCATGGACATGTTCGAGAACAAGTAAGCGGCACGCCGCGGTTCCGGCATGCGACGGGCGCCTTCGGGCGCCCGTTTTTTTACGCGGATTTTCGGCAGGGAGAAGGTCGTCAGAACGCCGCGCAGGCCGGCACGAGCGTGATGCCGACCGATTGCTGCCGGAAGCGCACCACGTACGCCTGCCGGATTGCGGCGAGCCGCGCGCGCGTGTCGGGCGTATCGTCGGCGATGATACGGATCACGAAGCTGTCTTCGCGAGTGATTCCGCCGCTTGCGCGGTCGCGCCACTGGCCGTGCGTGTCCCAGTAGGTGAGGCCGTCGGGGAACCGCGGCGTGACCGTGTCGGCGAGGAACGTCGCCCGTTCCGCATCGGTGACGGGGCCGCGCCCGGCGATGTCGCGCCCGAACAGCAGGTCGGCCTGCAGCATGCGGTGCTCGCCCGGCTGCGCGCAGGCTGACGGCGCGCCGTCGACGGGCGAGGACGGTGCCGCGCAACCGGCGAGCAGCGCGATCGCGACACAGCCGATCACCGGCGCCGCGCGGCGCCACCCGGTCGCGGCGCATGCGGCCGACGGTCGCATCTGCCCATTTCGTGACGATCAACCTCCGCGCGCGCAAAACGCTGCGCGCTCAACCACTTGCGTGTTTGTCCGGCGGGTTATCAACAGGGCTGTCAACATAATCTGGGGATAACCCTGGGTTTACCCGCACGTGCCCGATGCGGGGTCAGTGTTGCAATTTCGCGTGCGCGAGATGCGTGCCGAGTGTGCCGGGGTCGGTATTGGTGCCGGATAGCAGCACGCCGACACGCTTGCCCTGCAGCGTTTCGCGCAGCGGCCCGAGCAGTGCGGCCAGCGCGGCCGCGCACGCCGGTTCGACCGACAGTTTCAGGTGCGAGAACAGGAACAGCATTGCGGCACGCAACGCGTCGTCGGACACGGTGACGATGCGGTCGACGTGGCGCCGGCACAGCTGATAGCTGTATTCCTCGGTATGCGGCGCCATCAGCGAATCGGCGATCGTTTGCATCGCGCTCATCTTGATCGTGTGATTTGCCGCGAAGCTGCGGTTCATCGCGTCGGCGCCTTCCGGCTCGACGCCGTACACGTGCACGCGCGGATTCGCGAGCCGCAGCGCGGTCGCCATGCCGGCCGCGAGCCCGCCGCCGCCGATCGGCACGATCACCGCGTCGAGGTCGGGGGTCTGCGTCGCCCATTCGTAGCCGAGCGTCGCGGTGCCGAGGATCGTGTGATAGCCGTTGAACGGATGGATGAAGAAGCGGCCTTCCTCGGCCTCGATCCGCCGGACGAGGTCGAACGCCTGTGACGCGCTGCCGGCCAGCACGACTTCCGCGCGGTACTGCTTGCACTGCGCGATGCGCGTCGGGCTCGCGGTATGAAACATCACGACCTTGGCGCTGCTGCCGAGCCGCATCGCCGCATACGCGACGGCCGCCGCGTGATTGCCGGCCGACACGCAGGTGACGCCGGCGTTCTTGCGCGCCTCGTCGAGCGCGAGCAGGTGCGTGAAGGCGCCGCGCGCCTTGAAGCTGCCGCTGGCCTGCAGCAACTCGAACTTGAAGTTGACGTGCGTGCCCTCGAGGGACGGCAGGTCGGCGCGTTCGAACACGGGCGTGCGCGCGACCCAGGGCGACAGTGCGAAATGCTGCGCGGCGATTTCGTCGAGCGTCGGGATCGGCTCGCCGTCGATCGTCGTATGGGCGGTGCCCTGGCGTTCAGTCGACATGACGTGGCGGGTGGCGGAGTGGGCCGGCCCGCACACGCGGGCCGGCGTGGCGGGAGGCAGTCAGTGCGCGTCGACCGACATGCTGCGGATGAACTTGCGCAGGAACTGTTCGCAGCCGGCGAGCTGCGCGAGCTCGACATATTCGTTCGGCTTGTGCGCCTGCTCGATGTTGCCGGGCCCGCATACGACGCTCGGAATGCCCGCGCGTTCGAACAGGCCGGCCTCGGTGCCGTACGCGACCTTGCGCTTGTCCTGGTCGGCCGTCAGCGCACGCACGAGCTGCGTGATCGCGGCCTGTTCGGTGGCGTCGAGGCCGGGCGCCGCGGCGATCTTCGAGAATTCGATCGCGGCATTCGGATGCTCGCGAAGCATCTGCGGCAGCAGCGTTTCCCGTGCATAGGCTTCGATGCGCGTGAAGATCTGCTCGGGGTCGAGCGTCGGCAGATTGCGGAACTCGAAGTCGAACCGGCATTCGGCCGGCACCGTGTTGATCGCGTTGCCGCCCTGGATCGTGCTCGTTTGCGCAGTTGTGAACGGGACGTCGTACAGCGCGTCGAACGGGCCTTCGGCGCGGAAGCGGTCGGCGATGTCGCGGATGTGGCAGATGAGGCGCGCCGCATACTCGATCGCGTTCAGCCCCTTCGGCGTCAGCGACGAATGCGCCGCGTGGCCGCGCACGCAGCAGCGGTACGCATTGATGCCCTTGTGCGCGATGATCGGCCGCATGCTGGTCGGTTCGCCGACGATGCAGCCGGACGGCTGCACGCCGCGCTTGACCAGATCCGCAATCATCAGCGGCGCGCCCGCGCAGCCGATTTCCTCGTCGTAGGACAGCGCGAAATGGATCGGCTTCGCGAGCCTGGTCGCCTGCATCTCGGGCAGCAACGCGAGCGCGGTGCCGATGAAGCCCTTCATGTCGCAGGTGCCGCGGCCGTACAGGCGGCCGTCGCGGATTTCCGGCGCGAACGGATTGCTGTCCCATTGCTGGCCGTCGACCGGCACGACGTCGGTATGCCCCGACAGCACGATGCCGCCGTTCGTCGAGCCGTCGTGCGCGGGCACGGTTGCGAACAGGTTGGCCCAGCCTTCGCGCGGATCGTGCGTGATCGTCGATGCGATGCCTTTTGCGGCGAGCGCGTCGCGTACCGTTTCGATCAGGCCGAGGTTCGGCACGCGGCTCGTCGTGTCCATCGACACCAGTTGCTTGATCCAGGGCAGGCTGACGAGCGACGCGTCGCCTTGGTCGGCGGCGGACGACACCGTCGCGTCGAGAGTGGACATGGCAAGACTCCGTCTGATGAATGGGAAAATCATACTCAAAAACGCGTCGGCCCGCCTTCGCCGGACGCGATGCGGTGCAGCAACGCCGCACCCGTCAGTATCGCGTCAGCGCACCGCGGTAGCCGCTCCTTGCTTGGGGCCGAGCGCGCGCAGCGTCTCCTTGATCGTCGACACGCGGATCGCGAGATCCGGCGAGCGCGTCTCGATGCGCAGCTTGTCCTGGCCCGCGAGCTTGATGTGCCGGTGCTTCTGCACCATCTCGATGATCCGCATCGGATCGATCGGCGGATTCGGCTCGAACTGCAGCCCGATCGCGACCTCGCTCGCATCGATCTTCACGATGCCGAGCGGCTTCGCGGCGATCCGCAACCGGTGCGTCTCGACGAGCGCGTGCGCCTGCGGCGGCAGCTTGCCGAAGCGGTCGATCAGCTCTTCCTGGATACCGTCGATCGCGTCGCCGTGCTCGCAGTTCGCGAGCCGCTTGTACAGCGACAGCCGCTCCTGCACGTCCGCGCAGTAGTCGGCCGGCAGGATCGCCGGTGCATGCAGGTTGATTTCCGTCGTCGCGGCGAGCGGGGCGGTGAGGTCGGGCTCCTTGCCGTTCTTCAGCGCCTTCACCGCGTCGTTCAGCATGTCCGTATAGAGCTGGAAGCCGATCTCGTGGATCTCGCCCGACTGCTTGTCGCCGAGCACTTCGCCGGTGCCGCGGATCTCGAGGTCGTGCATCGCGAGATAGAAACCCGAACCGAGTTCCTCCATCTGCTGGATCGCTTCGAGCCGGCGCTGGGCCTGCTTGGTCAGCGCCTGCGGATCGTGGACCAGCAGGTACGCATAGGCCTGGTGATGCGAACGGCCGACGCGGCCGCGCAACTGGTGGAGCTGCGCGAGGCCGAACTTGTCCGAGCGGTGCATGATGATCGTGTTCGCGCTCGGCACGTCGATGCCGGTCTCGATGATGGTCGTGCACAGCAGCACATTCGCGCGCTGCGCGACGAAATCGCGCATCACGCGCTCGAGTTCGCGTTCGTGCATCTGGCCGTGCGCGATCGCGATGCGTGCTTCGGGCACGAGCGCCTCGAGCATCGTCTTGCGGTTCTCGATCGTCTCGACCTCGTTGTGCAGGAAATACACCTGACCGCCGCGCTTCAGCTCGCGCAGCATCGCCTCGCGGATCACGCTTTCTTCCTCGCGGCGCACGAAGGTCTTGATCGCGAGGCGCTTCTGCGGCGCGGTTGCAATGACCGAGAAATCGCGCAGCCCTTCGAGCGCCATCCCGAGCGTACGCGGGATCGGCGTCGCGGTGAGCGTCAGCACGTCGACTTCCGCGCGCAGCGCCTTCAGCGCTTCCTTCTGGCGCACGCCGAAGCGGTGTTCCTCGTCGATGATCACGAGGCCGAGGCGCTTGAACTGCACGTCCGACGACAGCAGCTTGTGCGTGCCGATCACGATGTCGACGCTGCCTTCGTTGATCTGCGCGATCGCCGCGTTGACTTCCTTCGCGGTCTTGAAGCGCGACAGCTCGACGATCCGCACCGGCCAGTCCGCGAAGCGGTCGGCGAAGGTCTGCGTGTGCTGCTCGGCGAGCAGCGTGGTCGGCGACAGCAGCGCGACCTGTTTGCCGCCCAGCACCGCGATGAACGCGGCGCGCAGCGCGACCTCGGTCTTGCCGAAGCCGACGTCGCCGCACACGAGGCGGTCCATCGGCTTGCCGCTCGTCATGTCGCCGATCACGGCCGCGATGGCGGCTGCCTGGTCGGGTGTTTCCTCGAAGCCGAAGCTTTCGGCGAACTTCACGTAGTCGCGCGGATCGAGCGAGAACGCGTGGCCTTCGCGGGCCGCGCGGCGCGCGTACAGGTTCAACAGCTCGGCGGCCGTATCGCGGATCTGCTGCGCGGCCTTGCGCTTCGCGCGCTCCCACTGGCCGGAACCGAGCGCGTGCAGCGGCGCGCTGTCGGGATCGGCGCCGCTGTAGCGCGAGATCACGTGCAGTTGCGCGACGGGCACGTAGAGCTTGCTGTCGCCCGAGTATTCGAGATGCAGGAATTCCGTCTCGCCTTCGCCGAGATCCATCGACACGAGGCCCATGTAGCGGCCGATGCCGTGCTGCGCGTGGACGACCGGGTCGCCGACCTTCAGCTCCGACAGGTCGCGCACCATCGCGTCGACGTTGCTCGCCTGTTCCTGCCGGCGGCGGCCCGCGCGGCGGCCGAGCGCGCCGTACAGTTCGGTCTCGGTGACGACCGCATAGCCTTCGCCCGGCACCGCGAAGCCGTTCGCAAGTGGCGCGACGCCGAGCGCGAAGCGTTCGTCGCTTTCGAGCCAGCCCGCGAAGTGGTCGTTCGACGCGGGGCGCAGATGGTGTTCGGCGAGCAGCTGCAGGATCGTCTCGCGGCGGCCGGCCGATTCGACGGTCAGCAGGACGCGCTTGCCCGACGATTCGACGAACGTGCGCAGCGACACGAGCGGATCGTCGGCATGGCGATCGACGGTGAGCTCGGGTAGCGCCGTCGCCCAGCCGCCGGCCGGCTGCGCGGGCAGCACGACGCGGGCGAACGGCTTCGCGAATGCGAAGAAATCCTCGTCGGACAGGAACAGCCGCTGCGGTTCGAGGATCGGCCGCTCCCGATCGTGCGCGAGGAACGCATGGCGCTGCTTCGTATCGGCCGTGAAGCGGCGGATCGACGCTTCGAGATCGCCGGTGAACACCAGGTGCGCATCCTGCGGCAGGTAGTGGAACAGCGTGGCGGTTTCGTCGAAGAACAGCGGCAGGTAATACTCGATGCCGGCCGACGGCACGCCGTTGCCGATGTCCTTGTAGATCGGCGCGCGGCTCGGGTCGCCTTCGAAGGTCTCGCGCCAGCGGCTGCGGAAGGCCGTGCGCGCGGCTTCGTCGAACGGAAACTCGCGGCCGGGCAGGAGCCGCACGTCGCGCACCGGGTAGAGGCTGCGCTGCGTGTCCGGGTCGAACGCGCGGATCGAGTCGACCTGGTCGTCGAACAGGTCGATCCGGTACGGCAGCGGCGAGCCCATCGGGTACAGGTCGATCAGCGAGCCGCGCACGCAGTATTCGCCGGGCCGCACGACCTGGCTCACGTGCTCGTAGCCGGCCAGCGTGAGCTGCGCCTTCAGCTTCGCTTCGTCGAGCCGCTCGCCCTGTGCGAATGCGAACGTGTACGCGGCCATGAACGACGCGGGCGGCATCCGGTACAGCGCGGTGGTCGCGGGCACGAGCAGGATGTCGCAGCGGCCCTCGCCGAGATCGTGCAGCGTCGCGAGACGCTCGGATACCAGGTCCTGGTGCGGCGAGAAGGTGTCGTACGGCAGCGTTTCCCAGTCCGGCAGCAGGCGCACGCGCGCGTCGGGCGAGAAGTAGCGGATTTCCTGCGAGAGCCGTTGCGCGTCGACCGCGTTCGCACAGATCACCGCGAGGAGCGGCACCTCCTGGCGGCTGTCGGCGAGATAACGGGCGATGGCGAGCGCGTCGGCGGAACCATGCGCGCCGTCGAAGGCGAAACGCTGGCCGGACTTGACGCGGGCAATGGGCGAGGCGGACGGGGTGGAAGCGTTATCTGGCATAGGGACGACAGGGGTGGCGTGCACGGGCGCATCGCGGTGCGCCGGTCGAGACGAAAGACCTATTATAAAATCCGCTTCTCGATTTCATCTTTCCGGCGTTTCCCTTCGTGACTCCCCGACTTTTCGCCCTGATTCCCTGTGCCGGCACGGGCAGCCGCTCCGGTTCGGCCGTGCCGAAGCAATACCGCACGCTGGCCGGCCGCGCGCTGCTGCACTACACGCTCGCCGCGTTCGACGCGTGCAGCGAATTCGCGCAGACGCTCGTCGTCCTCTCGCCCGACGATTCCCATTTCGACGCGCGCCGCTTCGCGGGGCTGCGCTTCGCGGTGCGCCGCTGCGGCGGCGGCTCGCGCCAGGCGTCGGTGCTGAACGGGCTGCTGGAGCTGGCCGAGTTCGGCGCGACCGACCACGACTGGGTGCTGGTGCACGACGCCGCGCGCCCGGGCATCACGCCGGAGCTGATCCGCACGCTGGTCGCGACGCTGAAGGACGATCCGGTTGGCGGCATCGTTGCGCTGCCGGTGGCCGATACGCTCAAGCGCGTGCCGGCCGGCGGCGACGCGATCGCGCGCACCGAGTCGCGCGACGCGCTGTGGCAGGCGCAGACGCCACAGATGTTCCGCATCGGCATGCTGCGCGAGGCGATCCTGCGCGCGCAGCGGGAAGGGCACGACCTGACCGACGAGGCGAGCGCGATCGAATGGGCCGGCCATACGCCGCGCGTCGTGCAGGGCAGCCTGCGCAATTTCAAGGTCACGTACCCGGAAGATTTCGCGCTCGCGGAGGCGATCCTCGCCGCGCGCCCTGCGAACGCCTCCTGACATTTACCCCCTCTCAATCGGAACACGCATGGATTTCAGAATCGGACAAGGCTACGACGTGCACCAGCTCGTCGAGGGGCGCCCCCTCATCATCGGCGGCGTGACGATTCCTTACGAACGCGGCCTGCTTGGCCACTCGGACGCGGACGTGCTGCTGCACGCGATCACCGACGCGCTGTTCGGCGCGGCGGCGCTTGGCGACATCGGTCGCCATTTCTCCGACACGGACGCGGCCTTCAAGGGCGCCGACAGCCGCGTGCTGCTGCGCGAATGCGTGGCACGGATCAAGGCGGCCGGCTTCACGATCCAGAACGTCGACAGCACCGTGATTGCCCAGGCGCCGAAGCTGGCACCGCATATCGACGGGATGCGCGCGAACATCGCGGCCGATCTCGGGCTGCCGCTCGATCGCGTGAACGTGAAGGCGAAGACCAACGAGAAGCTCGGCTATCTCGGCCGCGGCGAGGGGATCGAGGCGCAGGCCGCTGCGCTGCTGGTGAAGCAGGGCGGCTGACGCCCGGCCGCGGCGTGCGGTTCGACCGGCGCGCCGCGTCGCGGAAATGAAAAATGCCACGCGGATGCGTGGCATTTTCGTTTGGCGCGGCGACCGGGCCGGCGTGGCTGCCGGCCGGGTGGTGCAACCGCTTATTCGCCTTCAGCGGCGATGACTTGCGCGGCGGCGTTGATCACCGACGCGATACGGCCGACGTCGCGCAGCTGCGTGACGGTCATCCCTTGCTCGTTCTTCAGCAGCGCATAGTGCGACTTCACGCAGAAGTGGCACTTGCCGACGATCGACGCGGCGAGCGCGTACATCTCGAACTTGCGCTTGTCGACGCCGCCGTGGGTCGCATACGCGCCCATCCGCAGCTCGGCGCGCTGCGTCTTCAGGTCGGCGTCGTCGGCCATCTCGACATACGGATACCAGGTGTTGTTCATCCCCATCAGCGCGGCCGCCGTCAGCACGGCGTTCGTCTCTTCGGGCGACAGCACGCCGGCTTCGCGGATCGTCTTGATGAGCACCGTGCTCTTCGCCGCGATCGCCGCCGCCAGCGCAACGCCGACCGCGTCGGTGCCTTCGAGCGACGAGCGCGAGATCGTGCCGTCGAGGTTCAGGCGAATGTCCTTCGCGTAGTCGGGAATACGTGCCTTAATCGAGTCGATGAATTCCATTGATATCTCCTATGGGTTGGCCGTTAAAAAAGCCCGCAGGCAGGACGTGCGCCGCGGGCTTCGTGCATCGATGCGCTTACAGCGTTGCGCCGCCGACTGCACGGTTGCACGGGCACAGTTCGTCCGTTTGCAGGCCGTCCAGAATACGCAGGACTTCTTCCGGGCTGCGGCCGACGTTCAGGTTGTTCACCGAAACGTGCTGGATCGTGTTGTCCGGATCGACGATGAACGTTGCACGCAGGGCCACGCCGGCTTCCTTGTCGCGCACGCCGAGCTGGTCGATCAGCTCGCCCTTGACGTCGCCGAACGAGTAGTGGTTCAGCTTGTTCAGGTCCTTGTGCTCACGGCGCCATGCGAGCTTGACGAATTCGTTGTCCGAGCTGCCGCCCAGCAGGATGGCATCGCGCTCTTCGAACTGCTTCGTGAGCTTCGCGAACTCGACGATTTCCGTCGGGCACACGAACGTGAAATCCTTCGGATAGAAGTAGATGATCTTCCACTTGCCCGGGAACGACGCTTCGGTGACGGTCTCGAATGCCGACTGGCCGTTTTCCTCGTGATTGTTGAAGCCCGGCTTCGCGGCTACGACGGTGAAAGCTTCGAGTTTATCGCCCACGGTTTTCATGCGGATACTCCTGTATGAGTTGGGAAGAAGACTGAGTCAAGCTACCTCGGTGCTGCAACGATGATGTGACAGCATGGGCAAGACTGTAACACTATTAGTTAGTCGCTTCAATAGATTTTGACTAACGACCCTCATAGCTTTTTTCAACCGGATCGATAGTGTGCAGTGCAAGAAGCGTGCGCGAGCGCGTCACGCAGTCGCACGCGCCTTGCCGGCGCCGGGGAATTCGAGCGTGACTTCGAGGCCCGCTTCGGGGTTGCGGTTGCGCAGGCGCAGCGCGCCGCGATAGCGGCCCACGAGACGCAGCACGATCGCCATCCCGAGGCCCGTGCCGTCCGCCTTGGTGCGCGCGGTGTCGACGCGATAGAACGGCCGCATCACGAGCGGTAGTTGATCCTCGGGGATGCCGGGGCCTTCGTCGCTTACCGACAGCTCGACGCGCGCGTGCGACACGCGCGTCTCGAGCGTGATGCGCGACACGCCGTCCTGCTTGCTCTGGCCATACTTGCGCGCGTTCTCGACGAGGTTGCCGATCACGCGGCGCATGTCGGTCTCGTCGGCTTCGATCACCGCGCTCGGCGCCAGCCTCGTGCGGATCTCGACGCCGTCCTCGCCCGACACGCGTGCGGCGACTTCCTGCGCGATCGACGACAGGTCGACGGGCTCCGGTTTGCGTTGCGACGGGCGCGCGTAGTCGATGAAGGCCGCGATGATGCGATCCATCTGTTCGATGTCGTCGACCATCGCGTCCTTGGTCGCCTGGTCGGACGGGCTCATCTCGGTTTCGAGCCGCAGCCGCGCGAGCGGCGTGCGCAGGTCGTGCGAGATGCCCGCGAGCATCAGCGCGCGGTCGGCCTCGAGCTGTTCGAGGTCGCGCACCATCTGGTTGAAGCTGCGGTTGGTATCGGCCGCGACGCCCATTCCGCGCTCGGGCAGCAGCTCGGGTGTCTGACCCGAGCCGATCTGCCGCGCGGCGAGCGCAAGCCGCGAGAACGGCCGGTTCACCAGGCTTGTGATGAACGCGGAGCCGAACAGCGACAACGCGAGGGCGAATAGCCCCCAGCCGGCCCACTGCAAGCCGGTGACGTTGTCGAGCTGGTCGCGATCGAGCGCGACCCAGTAATCGTCGTCGTCGATCTTGAAGCTGATCCAGACGCCGGGAATGTCGTTGACCGACTGCGCGATCACGGTATCGTCGCCGAGACGGCTGCGGATGTCGTGTTCGATCAGGCGGTTCAGCGATTCGTCGGGCTGCAGCTTGAACTTGTCGGTCTTTTCGCGTGGGTATACGCGCACGCCCTCGTTGCTCTCGAGATCCTGCAGCAGCGCGCGCCGCAGATCGGGATCGGAATAGAGCAGGGCGGTGCGCGTGAGCTTCACGATCGCGACGAGCTGCAGCGCGACGCGCTGCGCACGCGGCTCGCGCTCGATGACGCGAAAGCTCTGGAACCACGCGGCGAGACTGACCGAGATCAGCAGCGCGATCAGCAGGAAGGTGCGCCAGAACAGCCCGCCGAACGCGAGCTGCAGGAGGCGCCGGTCGATACGCATGGGACGGGCCGTGGGCGGGCGAAACCGGAAAGGAAAAAGATCAGGCCGCGCCGTCCGGGATGAACACGTAGCCGAGGCCCCAGACGGTCTGGATGAAACGCGGGCTGCCCGGATCCGGTTCGATCAGCTTGCGCAGGCGCGAGATCTGCACGTCGAGGCTGCGGTCGAACACTTCGTATTCACGGCCGCGTGCGAGTTCCATCAGCTTCTCGCGCGACAGCGGCTGGCGCGGATGGCGCGCGAACACCTTCAGCACCGAGAATTCGCCGGTGGTGAGCGGAATTTCCTGGCCGGATTTCGTCAGCGTGCGCGTCGCGAGGTTCAGCGAGAACTCGCCGAACTCGAACACCTCGGTGGTTTCCGACGGCGCGCCCGGCAGTTCGGCCGGCGCCTGGCGGCGCAGCACCGCATGAATGCGCGCAACGAGCTCGCGCGGGTTGAATGGCTTCGGCAGGTAATCGTCGGCGCCCATCTCGAGGCCGACGATGCGATCCACATCCTCGCCCTTCGCGGTGAGCATGATGATCGGCGTGCGGTCGTTGCTGCCGCGCAGGCGACGGCAGATCGACAGGCCGTCTTCGCCCGGGAGCATCAGGTCGAGCACGAGCAGGTCGAAACGCTCGCGGACCCAGAGCTTGTTCATTGCGGTCGCGTTTTCCGCGACGTAGACATTGAAACCCTGCTCGCCGAGATAGCGGCGCAGCAGATCGCGCAGGCGCGGGTCGTCGTCGACGACGAGAATCTTGGAGGGGTTTTTCGTTTCCATGATCGGCATCTTATCGCGAATGGGAATTGACGCACGGCCACGTATTTTCGTGCGTTACAGTCGGTTACAAAATTTACCCGTAGTGTCGCGCGGAGTAAAGGCAGGCTATAGAGATTCCTTTACTCGAAGCCGAAATTCGGTAGATACTCCCCTGCACTCCATCTTTCATCTTTGCACACCCGAATTCCGCAGGGTTTTTCAAGTACCAGAGGTAGCCGGTTGCCGCGTGACGAAGGGAACAAATCGACCAAAGAAGCGAGGACGGTCATGCGATCTGCCCGGATTGCAGTGATGCTGACGATCGCACTTGCCGGTCCGTATGCGTCGAACTTCGCGTATGCGCAGCGCCCCGAGCAGGGCGCATCGTCGCGCAAGCTGCCGCGCGGCAAAGCGCCGCAGTCCGACCGTACCGCCGAGATGACGGTCCGTTCCGCCGTGCCTCCCGATCTCGAACAGCGCCGCCGCGACGGGCACATGACGCCCGAGGAGCGCCACCTTTTGCGCCAGCACATCGAGGACGCCGTTCGCGAGCTGTACAAGCGCTGACGCGCCGTCTTTCGCCGTGCGCGAAATACCTCGCGCGGAAAAGATTCGTAGCAATTTTTCCGTCAACTTTCGCCTGCCGATTGCCGTTGTACCGGCATCCGCACCGCCGGTGCGTTCCGGGAGTCCATGACGATGAAAGCGAACGCTGCCGCACCGGCGCCGTCGCCCGCTATGCAGTCGCCGCTCGACGCCGACGATGCGTTGTTTTTCCTGAGCCGTACCGGCTTTTCTCCCGCACCCGCCGATGTCGCGCGCATCGTCGGCATGACGCGCGCGCAGGTCGTGGCCGACACGCTCGGCAATGTGCGCCGCGACCCCGTCACGACGTGGCCCGACTGGATCGCCGAACTGCCGCCGACGCGCGCGCAGCGTCAGGCACTGACCCCCGACATGCGGCGCGACGAGCAGCGCGAGCGCAACGTTCGGTACGATGCGCTGCGCGCGGCGTGGGTCAACGAGATGATCGTCACGCCGTCGCCGTTGACCGAGCGCATGACGCTGTTCTGGCACGGGCACTTCACGTCGGGGCAGGACAAGGTGCCTTACCCGCAGACGATGGCCGCGCAGAACGCGCTGTTTCGCCGCGAGGCGCTCGGCAACTTCGGCACGCTGCTGCACGCGGTCGCGAAGGATCCGGCGATGCTGCAGTACCTCGACGGCGCGAGCAATCGCAAGGGGCGCCCGAACGAGAACTTCGCGCGCGAGGTGATGGAGCTGTTCACGCTCGGCGAAGGGCATTACACGCAGTACGACGTGACCGAAGCCGCGCGTGCGATGACGGGCTGGACGGTCGATCCCGATACCTATCGCTTCGAGGTGCGGCCGGATTTGCACGATGCGGGCGACAAGACGATCCTCGGCGAAACGGGGCCGTTCGACGGCGACGGCTTTCTCGACATCCTGCTGAAGCGGCCCGGCACCGCGCGCTTCATCGCCGGCAAGCTGTGGCGCGAGTTCGTGTCCGATACGCCCGACCCGGCGGCGCTCGATGCGGTGGCCGAGCGGTTTCGCACGAGCGGCTACGACATTCGCGCGGCGCTCGCCGCGCTGTGGTCGACCGACGCATTCTGGGATCCGCGCAACCGCGGCGTGCTCGTCAAATCGCCGGCGGAATTCGTCGTCGGGTCGGTACGGCTGTTCGACGTTTCATACGGCGATCCGCAGATGCTTGCGAACACCGTGCGCACGCTCGGGCAGAACCTGTTCTACCCGCCGAACGTGAAGGGCTGGCCGGGCGGCGCGCTGTGGATCAACAGCACCACGCTGCTCGCACGCAAGCAGTTCGTCGAGCAACTGTTCCGCGCGACGGAAACGGCCGGCATGCACCCGCCGGCGCATGCGATGGCGCCGCCGACGAATGCCCGCGCGCACGCAATGCCGGTGGTCGATACGGCGTCCGCCGCCGGTATGCGCGGTGCGCCTGCCAAGCCCGCGCGCGCCGGCCTGCGTTTCGACCTCGAGCGCTGGCTGGCGCAATATCGCGCGCGGCCGCAGGCGATCGCGGGCTTGTCGACCGAGCTTCAGTTGCAGCATGCGGTGCTGCAACTGTCGCCGGTCGCGGCGATCGACACGGATTCGACCGGCAGCGCATATCTCGAGGCGCTGCTGATGGATCCGGCCTATCAACTGAAATGATTCGAACGACGATGAAGCGGGGCGCCGGTGCGGCAAAGGTGCCGGGCGGCGAACCAAAGGATGCGCGATGAACCGACGTGATTTTCTGACGCTGACGGGCGCTGCGGCCGCGGCCGGCGTGTCGCTGTGGCAGGCGCCCGCGATGGCCGCGGCCGGGCGGCCGCCAGTGGCCGGGTATGCGAACGTGTTGATCCTCGTCGAGCTGAAGGGCGGCAACGACGGCCTCAACACGGTGGTGCCGTACGCGGATCCGCTGTACTACCAGTTCCGGCGCAGCATCGGCATCAAGCGTGAGCAGGTGCTGCAACTCGATGCGCACACGGGGCTGCATCCTTCGCTCGCGCCGCTGATGCCGCTGTGGCGCGACGGGCAGGTCGCGGTCGTGCAGGGTGTCGGCTATCCGCAGCCGAACCTGTCGCATTTCCGCTCGATCGAGATCTGGGATACCGCGTCGCGCTCGGATCAATACCTGCACGAAGGCTGGCTCACGCGCACGTTCGCGCAGGCGCCCGTGCCGCCCGGTTTCGCGGCGGACGGCGTCGTGCTCGGCAGCGCCGAGATGGGGCCGCTCTCGAACGGCGCGCGTGCGATCGCGCTCGTCAATCCCGCGCAGTTCATCCGTGCGGCCCGGCTCGCCGAGCCGTCGTCGCTGCGTGAACAGAACCCCGCGCTCGCCCACATCATCGATGTCGAGAACGACATCGTGAAGGCGGCCGACCGGCTGCGCCCGCGCGGCGGGATGCGTGAGTTCAGGACGGCCTTTCCGGCCGGCGCGTTCGGCACGTCGGTCAAGACCGCGATGCAGGTGCTGGCCGCGTGCGAAGCGTCCGGGCCCGGCGCGCAGGACGGTGTCGCGGTGCTGCGCCTGACGCTCAACGGCTTCGATACGCACCAGAACCAGCCGGGGCAGCAGGCTGCGCTGCTCAAGCAGTTCGCGGAAGGGATGAGCGCGATGCGCGGTGCGTTGATCGAGCTTGGGCGCTGGAACCAGACGCTCGTGATGACGTATGCGGAATTCGGACGGCGCGTGCGCGAGAACCAGAGCAACGGCACCGATCACGGCACGGCCGCGCCGCATTTCGTGATGGGCGGCCGCGTCGCTGGCGGGCTATACGGTGCGCCACCCGCGCTCGGGCGGCTCGACGGCAACGGCAACCTGCCGGTCGCGGTCGATTTCCGCCAGCTCTACGCGACCGTGCTCGGGCCGTGGTGGGGGCTCGACGCGACGCGCGTGCTGCAGCAGCGCTTCGATACGCTGCCGTTGCTGAAGGCGTAGGGAGTCAGGTCAGCGCCGGCGCGCGGCGCGCCACGCGATCCACAGCTTGCGGATCGGCGTCAGCGCGATGCGCTGGTGCAGTACCTGGTAGCCGTCGCGCTCGATTTCGTCGAGCAGTGAGCCGGTCAGTGCGATCTGCGCGCGCAGCGTGCGCTGCGCGCGGCGTTCGGATGCGGGGATCGCCGCTTCGGCGGCCGCGAGCGCTTCGCGCGCGCGGGCCGTCTGGAATTGCAGCAATTCGGTGAAGGCCGGGCTGTAGCGGCGGTTCAGCAGATCGGCCGCGGTCACGTTGTAGCGCTGCAGTTCGTCGATCGGCAGGTAGATGCGGCCGTGGCGCGCGTCGTTGCCGAGTTCCTGGACGAATTGCGCGAGCATCAGCGCGCGCCCGGCGTCCGCGGCCCACGGTTGCGGGTCGGCCGGGTTCGCGGCGCTGGCGCGCGCGACCAGCGACGCGAAGACGCCGCCGACCTGCGCGATATAGCGCTGCAGGTTCGCGAAATCGAGGTAGCGCGCCTGTTCGAGATCCATCCCGTAACCGTTGACGAGCGTGCGCAATGCGTCGGCCTCGGCGGCGATCGCCGGATGATGCTGCGCGAGCGCTTTCGTGACCGGGTGCGACGGCTGCCCGTCGGCCAGCGCCGCAAGTTCCTTGTGCCACCACGCGAGCTTCGTGTGTCCGATGGTCGGGTCGCTGGTTTCCTTGACGGTCTCCTCGAGTTCGCGGCGCAGCGCGAACAGGGCGGTCAGGCGCGGTTGCGTGGCGAGCGGCGCTTGGCGCAGCGCGTAGTAGACGCTGGAGCCCGCAGGGGCGGCCTTTTGCTGACAGTAGTCGTCGAAGTTCACGGGCGGAATCGTGTGGGGGCGGGTTCGGGGGACGCGCGGCGGCGCGGTGCCGAAACGTCGAGCGCGGCATTCTAGCACCGCTGCACGACGGGTGCCGGCAGGGGCGAGACAATGCCGCGCGGATCGGGTAGAATCTCGCGCTCGCCTGATCGGGCGTGCCGGTTCCAGGCCGGCGCGATGTCCCGGGCGCGTGGAAACGCATCTTGCGTGCCGTGCGATCAGGCGGCAGAAATGCGCGTGAGTGGCGAAATTGGTAGACGCACCAGGTTTAGGTCCTGACGCCCGCAAGGGTGTGCCGGTTCGAGTCCGGCCTCACGCACCAGAAGTCGAATGCGCTCCCGTCAGGGGCCGTTCACTAAAAAGCGCTGTCGGTCGATTGACCGCAGCGCTTTTTTGTTGCTGCCGGTGCTTTTCACGGCACGCGGGTCTGTACAAGCCGCGCACGAGAACTCGAGCCGCGTGTAATATCGTGTTCACTTCCCATATAAGAAACACAATTACGCCGAGGATCGCCGATGAAAAACACCGTACGCATGCCGATTTCCGTACTGGCACTGATGCTGACCGCGCCGGCTTTTGCCAATACGCCTGCCGAGAACATTGCGTGGAGCGCTAGGCCAGTGCAGACGGTTGCATCGTCGTCGCCGTCGGCATGCTCTGCTTACTCGGGGCGCGTGATGTCGAGCGGCGAGACGTTCTCTACGGAAAACGTGCTGAAAGCAGTCGGCACGTCGCTGGCCGGCGCGGCACTGGGCGTCGTCGCGGGTGGATATCAGGGCGCAGCCCCCAATCCGTGTGCGCGCCCGGGCCTGTGACCGGCCAGCAAGTGAACCGCGGGGATTCCAGCTTCATCTGAAACAAGCTCGCCCCCCAGCGCCGCGCGTCGCCTGACCCGCGGCGCTTCGTCATTTCAGACGCGTCTATTCCCAGAAACTCCGGATCGCGACTGCCACGATCACCGGCACCGAGAACACCAGCGGGATCGCGAAATACTGCGCTTCGCGATCGACGACCCAGCTATAGATCACCCACGCCGCGCCGATCGCGAACGTGATGAGGCCGACCGTCACGGCGGCGATGTTCAGGACGAGCTTCGAAGGCTGGCGGCGCGTCTTGGCATCGTCATGGTTATCGTGCGGGGACGATTTCATCGGAAGAGTGCGGCTTCGCGCCGAAACGGGGATAAAAGCACAGGAAACCCCATCCGCTCCGATCGCGCAAGAGGGCCGGCGCAGGCCAGCCCTCCGTCGCGTCTTCCCGCGCGCACTACAACCCGAACGACACCGCCAGTTCGTCGATCAGTTCGCGCTGGAATGTGACGAACCGCTCGCCCGGCTGCTGCGCGATCGCGAGGTCGAGCATCGGATCGGCGACCTCGGTGCGAATGCCCGCCAGCTCCTCGACGATCGCGAGCCCGCAAAACGGCACGTACGCTTCCGAATACCCACCTTCGTGAACGACGACGAGCCGCCCGCCGCAATGACGCTGCGCGGCCTCCTTCACTGCGCGCGTCATGAACCGGTAGCTGTCGGTATGCAGCTGCATGCGCGCGAGCGGATCGACCGCGCTCGCGTCGAGGCCGCTCGCGACGACGATCAGCTCGGGCCGGAAACGCTCCAGCGCTGGCAGCACGATCCGTTCGAACGCGTAGCGATACGCATCGTCACCGCTGCCCGCGAGCAGCGGCACGTTCAGGTTCGCGCCCACGCCAGCGCCTTCGCCACGATCGTCCGCGCCGCTGTAGCCCGGCGGGAAGCAGCGGTCCTGGTGCAACGAGATCGTCAGCGTGTCCGGATCGTCGTAGTAGATCGACTGCGTGCCGTTGCCGTGATGCACGTCCCAGTCGATCACCGCGACGCGCTCGATGCCGTGTTTCGCACGGGCGGCCTCGATCGCGATCGGGATGTTCGCCAGCAGGCAGAAGCCCATCGGGCGATCGCGCAGGCAGTGGTGGCCGGGCGGCCGCGACAGCGAGAACGCGTTTGCCGCACGTTCGCCGAGCACCGTATCGACGGCCGCGATCGCGAGGCCGGCCGATAGCGCGGCGATCTCGTAGCTGCCTTTGCCGAACGGCGCGAGATCGCCGAGGTCGCCGCCGTTCGCATCGCTGAGTGCGCGGAACGCGTCGAGATAGTGCGCGGGATGAATGCGCAGCAGATCGGTGGTCGATGCCGGCGCGGCGCCGCGCAGGTCGAGCTGCGCGGCCAGGCCCGAGGCCTGCACGAGCGACAGGAAACGGCGCTTCGAATCGGGCGATTCCGCGTAGCCCGCGCTCGACGGCGGCTGGACCCAGCCGCCGACTGGGAAGAACAGCGCGTGCGTGCCGCCCGTATGCCAGAAAGTGCGTTCGTCGGTGAAGAAGGCAGTGCGATTCATGGATGTGCGTGACCTGTCACGGTTGGGGGGAAATGGAAGGGCGCGTGCGGCGGTCGATGTGGCGCAGCGCGGCGAAAGACACGATCGCGACGGCCGTCGCGGCCGCGAACAGCGCGCGCATCGTGCCGCCGGCATCGAGCATCAGTCCGGCGAGCAGCGGGCCGGCCGCGAGGCCGGCGCCGATCACGAAGTTGAGCGTGGCGACGAGGCGGCCCGATGTGTCGATCTGCGCGACGGTCGCGAGGATGAACGGCAGCACGAACGTCCACGCGAACTTGAATGCGAAGATCGCCGCGCTGTAGCCGCCGGCGTGCCGCATCACGGCGAGCGCGACGAGCGAGGCCGCCAGCAGCGCGTAACCGGCCGCCAGCATCGCGCGCCGCGCAAGCCGGCCGCCCGCGCACGACGCGAGCGCCGCGCCGGCGATGCCCATCACGCTAGCGATCGCGAGCACGTTGCCGGTCGACTGCGGATCGAGTCCGGCATCGCTCGCGGCACGGCTTGCGAACGTCCACACGCTGCCGATCGCGAGATAGAACGTCAGCACCGCGCCGACCGCGAGCACGACGAAGCGTTGCGGCGTTTGGGCCGCAGCGCTGCGCGCGTTTTGCGCAGGCGTGGTGCGCGCGCCCAGCGATGACGGAAAGCCGCGCGACAGCGGCGCCGCGAGCAGCGCGAGCACGGCGAGCGCGACATACAGCGCGCGCAGCCCGAACACCGCGAACACATGCGGCAGCACGAACAGGCCGATCGCGCCCGCGATCAACTGGCCGACGACCCACAGGCCGTACACGCGATCGCTGTTCTCGCTCGTCGCGGCGCTCGTCATGCAGAGCACCATCAGCGAGCCGCCGCCGAGCGCGGTGACGGCGCGCAGCGCGAGCAGCGCGACGAAGCCCGGCATCCACAGCGCGGTCAGCAGGTTGCCCGCGCCGAACAGCGCGATGGCGAACGCGGCGACGCGACGTGCGTCGATCCGGCCGAGCCACAGGTATGACGGCACGGTCGCGAGGCTGAACGCGCCGAGTTCGACGAAGAAGTAGGTGCCGATCTGCGATGCGGATAGCCCGAGCTGCGTCGCGAGCTGGCCGGCGACGGCGGGCGCCACGAGCAGCAGCAGCGGCGTGATGGCCGCGAACACGACGAGCGCGACGAGCGTCGAGCGCGCGAAGGTCGAGGCGCGGCCGTCGGGCGGGAGTGCGGCATCCGGAGAAAGGGTTTTCATGGCGGGCTCTCGTGTGGGGATTCAGAACAGGTGGTACATGCCGACCATCGCGCCGAACTGCGATGCGCCGGCGAGCGGCGTCGGGTCGTATTCGTAGACGGTCTGCGAACTCTGGCCGCTGTTGCGCGCGTAGCCGAGATTCACGTACGCGACGGTGCGTTTCGACAGCGCGTACGTGGTGCTCGCGATGAACAGCGTCGGGTGGCCGATCGCCGGCGTGCGCGAGTCGGTGTGATAGACACCCGCGTTCAGGCCGATCTCGCTCGACATCTGGTAGCGCGCACCGCCCCAGACGATCGTGCGCGCCGCGTCGAGGTCGCCGGTCAGGCGTTCGACGCCTGCATAGACGGTGAGCGGCAGCGTGGCGAACGCATAGCGCGCGGCGAGCGTGCCGAGTTCGCGACGTCGTGCGGACGTGTCGTCGGCCGCTGATACATCGCCGTGCGCCTGATGCAGCACCGCGCTGACCGACAGGCCGTTGCTCGTGTACTGGCCGCCGAGTTCGAGCACGCGTCCGGCGCGCGTATTGCCGGCGACGCCGGACGTCGCGGCAAGCGCCTCGACATCGAAGCCGGCGAACGTCGGGGACTGGTACTTGACCGAGTGGTCGATGAAGTTCGCGTTCATCGGCACGATGACGCCCTGGCCGCTGTACGACGCGTACCAGAGCGGGTCGTAGAACAGCGTCTTGTCGAACAGCACGCTGAACTGTCGGCCGAGCGTGACGGTGCCGACGGGCCCCGCGATGCCGACGTACGCGCCGCGGAAGAACGCATAGCCGGGCACGGTCGCGGTGCCGTCGTTGAGGTTGAGGCCCTGCTCGAGCTTGAACAGCGCACGCCAGCCGCCGCCGAGATCCTCGTGGCCCTTCAGCCCGATCTGAGAAGGCAGGATGCCGTAGTTCTGCAGTTGCACGGCCGAGTGGTGCCCGTCGGCATGCGTCAGGTATTGCACGCCGGCGTCGAGCGCACCGTACAGCGTGAGGGACGACTGCGCGTGCGCGGCGACGCTGCACGCGGCAAGCGTCGCGACGGCTGCGGCCGTGCGGATGAAGCGGGGTTTCGTCACGTGGGGTTCTCCATACCGTCCTGCATCGGTTTGTCGTTGGTGTTGTCGCGACGCAGTGTCCGCAGCGGGAAAACCTTCGAACAGTCGTCCAGATGAACGGTGCGGAAAACCCGCGGTGCGCGGCATGCACGCGGCGCGCTGGTGTGGCGCGGTGTGCTGCGGAGCAGCAACGTGCGGTGCACCGTTCAAATGGATGGGGCTGGCGCCCGTTCCGGCGCCGTGGCCCGTCAAAAAAGCCGATCGCTATAATCGGCCGGTGTCGTTGCGCACATCAGCAGCCCGATCGGGCAGGGGAGCGGAAGGTGAGGATCACGACGGATATCGGGCAGGATCTCGATGCGCTGCGCGACGTGCCGGCCGCCATCGTGCTCGACGACTTCGCCTGGCCGCCGCTGCCGTCCCGGCGCGCCGATTTCGACGGCGTCACGCGCGGCGACGCATCGCAGCGTGAACTCGGGCTGATGCTGCTGGACCTGTATGCGGTTGCGGCCCGGTCCGCCATCGGCGAATTCGAATACCGGTTCTTTTCGCTGCTGCAGGCGCTCATTCCGTTCGACGCCGCATGGACGGGCGTCGCGACCCATGTGCCGACCGGCCCCGTGATGCACAACAGCTTCCTGTACCGTCTGCCGCACGCGTTCTTCCGCGACTGGAAGCGCGTGCGCGATTGCGACCCGCTCGCGCACCGCACGCTGCGCGGCGCGCACGGCCATGCGGTCCGGTTGTCGGTCGTCGAACCGGGGCTCGATGCCCGGTTTCGCGACTGGTGCGTGAAATACGGGCTCGCGCAACTGATGTGCGTGTGTACGCTCGATCGCCGTTTCGGTCTGACGACGTTCATGTCGATCTACCGCCAGGGCCTGAATCGGCCGTTCAGCGACGACGACGCACGCCGGTTCGAGGAAGTGATTCCGCATCTCGCGGCCGCATTGACGATCAATCGCGCCGCACAGCTCACGCGCGAGCGCGGCGATACGGTCGCGCCGGCGGCGCGCGCCCTGTGCGACAACTTCGGCGTGCTCCACCACGCCGATCACGGGTTCGACGACGTGTTGCGTACCGAATGGCCGGCATGGGCCGGTGCGCGCGTGCCGGAGCCGCTCGTCGCGCACCTGCGGCGCCAGTCGGGCCAGCCGTTCGTCGGCGATGCGTTGCGGATCCAGTGCGTGCCGGTTGCGGGGCTGTTCCAGATCGAGGCGCGGCCGCGCTCGCTGCTCGACCGCCTGAGCCCGCGCGAGCTCGCGGCGATTCGTTACTACGGCGCCGGGCGCTCGCACAAGGAAGTCGCGCAACAGATGGCGATTTCGCCGACGACCGTGCGCCACTATTTGCGCTGCGCGTATCGCAAGCTCGGCATGCACGACAAGAGCCAGATCGCCGGCGTGCTCGGCGCGACGGGCGGCGCGGCCGACGACGAGCCGGTGGAAGCCGGCGGCGAGCCGCGCTGAATCGCTCGAATGCTGCGTGTTCCACGCGCTCGCACGAATGGTTGTGCCCGCAACCATTGAGCGTTATGCTCGTCAGCTCCCAGGAGACGGAATTCCATCATGAACGACACGAATTCAGGGTCGGTGCGCGCGGCGGTGGTCGGGGTTGGCGCGATCGGCGGGTTGCTTGCGGCGGCGTTGTCGCGGGCGGGCATGACCGTGAGCGCGTACGCACGAGGCGCGACGCTCGACGCGCTGAACACGCACGGCGTGCGCGTGATCGACGAGGCGGGCGCGACGTCGTCGGTTCCGGTGCGAGCGAGCGACGATGCGGCCGCGCTCGGCGTGCAGGACTACGTGGTGATCGCGTTGAAGGCGCAGGCGCTGCCGGCGCTGGCCGCGCGCATTGCACCGCTGGTCGGGCCGGATACGGTGATCGTCGCGGCGATGAACGGGCTGCCGTGGTGGTTCACGCACGGGCTCGAAGGCGCGCTGGACGGCGTGCCGCTCGATGCGGTCGATCCGGCCGGTGCGGTATCGGCGGCGTTGCCGCCTGCACAGGCGATCGGGTGTGTCGTGCACCTCTCGTCGAGTACCGACGCGCCGGGCATCGTGCGCCGCGGGCGCGGCAACCGGCTGATCGTCGGGGCGCCCGATGCGCGGCTCGACGTCGCTACTGCGCGCTTCGCCGCAGCGCTCGCGGCGGGCGGTTTCGACGTCGAGTCGACGCCCGCGATCCGGGCCGAGATCTGGACGAAGCTGTGGGGCAACATGAACATGAATCCGCTCAGCGCGCTGACGGGGTCGACGTCCGAGCAGTTGCTCGACGATCCGTTCACGCAGGATCTCGCGCTACGGATGATGGAGGAGGCCGCCGCGATCGGCGCGAGGCTCGGCCTGTCGACCGGGATGAGCGGGCCCGAGCGGATCGCGGTCACGCGCAAGCTCGGTGCGTTCAAGACGTCGATGCTGCAGGATTTCGAAGCGGGGCGTGCGCTCGAGATCGGGCCGATCCTCGGCGTGTTTCCGGAGCTCGGGCGCAAGCTCGGTGTGCCGACGCCGTATTGCGACGCGGTACTCGGGCTGCTCCGGCAGCGCGCGACGAACAGCGGGCTGTAACGCGTGCCGGGCGCCTGCATGCGCAACGCTGGTGAGGCGAGGCGCTGCGGGCCGCTAGCCGTACGCAACGCGTGACGCAAAGCGGGCCGCCCGCGTCGCGGGTGAGGCGGCCGGGGCGGCCCGTCGAATTCATCGGATCAATGCAGCGGGCGCCGTGCCCGCGTTGCCGCTCAGTCGTCCCGCTCGGTTGCGTGTGCGACGACCTTGTCGAGCAGCCGCTCGAACGTCTGGCGTTCGCTGTCGGACAGGCACGCGAGCAAGCCGTCGTTCCACTTGCGCACGATCGGCATGATCTTGCGATGCAGCGCGCGGCCGTCGGCGGTCAGCGCGATCAGCACGATCCGGCCGTCCTCCTCGCTCGCACTGCGCGCGAGCAGCCCCTGGCGCAGCAGCGCCTCGGCCGCCCGGCTCGCCTGGCTTTTGTCGAGATTGGTGTGGCGCGCGAGATCCATGATCGAGAACGGGCCGAAGGCGCCGACGGCGGCGATCACGCGCGCCTCGGGCAGCGAGATGTCGAGCTTGTGCCGGTACACCTCGCCGATCCCGCGGTCGGAGCGCTTCGTGAGCGCGTGGAGGCGATAGGTCAGAAACTGATCGAGCCCGGCTTGACGGCCTTTCATGTCGAATCCTGAAGAAAAAGGGCGGGCCCGATTGTTCCTGTATCGCGCGCTCGGGTCAACGGTCAGTGTGCGCCGTATTTCAGGCGCGTCAATTGCTCCGCTTCGTTCGCGAGCAGATTGGCCGCGTCGCGGATCGCGACGTCGAGCGTGATCGGCCCGGGAGCCGGCGAGAAGCAGCCGGAAAAATGTTCGGACAGGCGCGGCAGCGCGGCCGGGTCGACCGCGCCGGACAGCAGCGACGCGGGCACGCCCGCGGCCTGCGCGTGGCGGCACGCGATGAACGGCGCCTTGCCGTGCAGCGTCTGCACGTCGGAGCGGCCTTCGCCGGTGATCAGCCAGTCGGCGCCGGCGAGCGCCGCGTCGAGGCCGACCTGCCGCGCGACCACTTCGGCGCCCGCTTCGAACTGCGCACCGAGCATATGCAGCGCGAAACCGAGGCCACCCGCGGCACCGGCGCCCGGCAGGTCGCGGCCACGGCGGTCGAGCACGGCTTCGAGCAGGTCGGCGAAGCGGGCGAGGGCGGCGTCGAGGGTCGCAACCTGCTCGGGCGTCACGCCCTTTTGCGGGCCGAACACGGCGGTCGCGCCGTGCGCGCCCGTCAGCGGGCTGTCGACGTCGGACATGCCGATGAATTCCGTTTCCTTCAGGCGCGGGTCGAGCCCCGACGCGTCGATGCGTGCGATGTCGGCGAGCCGCGACGGCACCGGCTCGACCGGCTGGCCGCCCGCGTCGAAGCACTGCAGGCCGAGGCCGGCGAGCAGCCCGGCGCCCGCGTCGTTGGTGCTGCTGCCGCCGAGCGCGACGAAGAAGCGGCGCACGCCTTCGTCGAGCAGCGTGCGGATCGCCTCGCCCATCCCGCGCGTGCTGCGA
>NZ_JAAGPM010000025.1:0-238 GCF_017104865.1 Burkholderia sp. Ac-20349 | reverse complement strand
AAAAAAAAAAAATTCCTAGCGCTGCTACTGCTACTCATATGACCCGTCCTTCTTCGCGTGCACGGCATTCATATCAATCGCCGCCGCATGCTATGTTATGCCCATGACGTCCTCTTCAGTGTTCTCTATGGCTCTAGCTTGTCCCTTCTGTTCGATGCTCTCTCTCACGTCTCATTTGTAGACGTGCAACCAGGTGCGTTTCCATGTCACGTGTTGTACTCCTTACCGCGTGTCCTCC
>NZ_JAAGPM010000263.1:0-5047 GCF_017104865.1 Burkholderia sp. Ac-20349 | reverse complement strand
GAACGCATCGCGAGTGCCCGGCAGGCCGGCGCGCATGCCGACGATCTGCTCGCGACGGCCGGCCGCGCCTCGATCGCGCTGACCGACGGCCGCACCGCGACCGCACGCGCCGCGCAGACGGGCGTGGCCGATCTCGTGCTCGTCGACCTGGCGCGCGATTACGCGCAGGCCGGGCTCGTTGCGCTGACGCGCGCGCTCCAGTGCAGCGATGCGGCTTATGCGGACGCGGTCGGTCTGTTCCAGCAGGCGGGTTTTCGCGTCGTCGGCGTCGCGGACGTGCCGGGCATGGTCGCGATGCGTACCGTCGCGATGCTCGCGAACGAGGCGGCCGACACGGTGAACCAGGGCGTGTGCTCGCCCGCCGATCTCGATCTCGCGATGGAGAAGGGCGTGAACTACCCGTGCGGCCCGCTCGCATGGGCCGATGCGATCGGCATCGGCCGCGTGTATCGCGTGCTGTCGAACCTGACGGCGAGCTACGGCGAGGACCGCTATCGCGTGTCGCCGCGCATTGCCGCGCTGCATGCGGCCGGCCGCCTGTTCCGCTCGTAACGCCGGCCCCGTTCCCACGATCACGATAACGACATCACTCCATTGGAGGAGCACCCCGATGACTCACCCGACGCATCCCGCCGCCGCCCTCGAGCCGATCGAGACCGCCAGCCGCGACGAACTGCAGGCGCTGCAGCTCGAGCGCCTCAAGTGGTCGCTGCGCCACGCGTACGACAACGTCCCGCACTATCGCCGCACGTTCGATGCGGCGGGCGTGCATCCGGACGATCTGAAGTCGCTCGCCGATCTCGCGAAATTCCCGTTCTCGACCAAGAACGATTTGCGCGACAACTATCCGTTCGGGCTCTTTGCGGTGCCGCGCGAGCAGGTCGTGCGCGTACACGCGTCGAGCGGCACGACCGGCAAGCCGACGGTGGTCGGCTACACCGCGCGCGACATCGACACGTGGGCGAACGTGACCGCGCGCTCGATCCGCGCGGCCGGCGGCCGTCCGGGCGACACGCTGCACAACGCATTCGGCTACGGCCTCTTCACGGGCGGCCTCGGGATTCATTACGGCGCGGAACGGCTCGGCTGCATGGTCGTACCGATGTCGGGCGGGCAGACCGAGAAGCAGGTGCAACTGATCCGCGATTTCGAGCCGAAGATCATTCTCGTCACGCCGTCGTACATGCTGAACCTGATCGACGAGATGGTGCGGCAGGGGATGGATCCGGCCGAGTCGTCGCTGAAGATCGGCATCTTCGGCGCCGAGCCGTGGACGCAGGCGCTGCGCGAGGAAGTCGAGACGCGCGTGGGCATCGACGCACTCGACATCTACGGGCTGTCGGAAGTGATGGGCCCGGGTGTCGCGTGCGAATGCGTGGAGACGAAGGACGGCCCGGTGATCTGGGAAGACCATTTCTATCCGGAGATCATCGATCCCGTAACGGGCGAAGTGCTGCCCGACGGCAGCCAGGGCGAGCTGGTGTTCACGTCGCTGACGAAGGAGGCGATGCCGGTGATCCGCTACCGCACGCGCGACCTCACCGCGCTGCTGCCGCCGACCGCGCGCGCGATGCGCCGTCTCGCGAAGATCACGGGCCGCTCCGACGACATGCTGATCGTGCGCGGCGTGAACGTGTTCCCGAGCCAGATCGAGGAGATCGTCGTCGCGCTGCCGCAGTTGTCGGGCCAGTTCCAGATCACGCTGTCGCGCGACGGTCACATGGACCGGCTCGACCTCGCGGTCGAACTGCGCTCCGAAGCGGCCGCGTCCGTCAGCGACAGCGATCGCGCGGCGCTCGCGCGCGAGCTGCAGCACCGGATCAAGACGATGGTCGGCGTGTCGTCCGGCGTGACGGTGCTGGCGGCGGGCGGCATTCCCGCGACCGCGACCGGCAAGGCCCGGCGCGTGATCGACCGCCGTCAGGCCGCGTAATTCCGATGTTTGTCGTTCTACCCGAGGAAACCTGTTCGATGGATGGATTGAAAACCCTGGCCGTCACGGTCGATGCGCGCGGCATCGCCACTGTCGCGCTGCAGCGCGGCGACGTGCTCAACGCGTTCGACGAGACGATGATCGCCGAGCTGACCGACGCGTTCACCACGCTCGGCCAGCGCGACGAGGTGCGCGCGATCGTGCTGCGCTCGGACGGCCGCGCGTTCTGCGCGGGCGCCGACCTGCAGTGGATGCAGCGCGCAAGCGCGAACGATGCGGCCGCGAACCTGCGCGACGCGGAGCGGTTTGCCGCGATGATGCGCGCGATCCGGCAATGTCCGAAGCCGACGGTGGCGCGCGTGCAGGGCCATGCGTTCGGCGGCGGCGTCGGCCTGTGCGCGGCGTGCGACATCGTGATCGCGAGCGATCACGCGCGCTTCTCGGTCAGCGAGGCACGCTTCGGGATCCTGCCGGCCGTGATCGGCCCGTATCTGGTCGAGGCGGTCGGCCAGCGCCAGGCGCGCCGGCTCGCGCTGACGGCGACCCAGCTCGCTGCCGGCGAGGCGGTCGCGATCGGCCTGATCCACCAGGCCGTGCCGCTCGATTCGCTCGACGAAGCGCTCGACAAGACGCTCGCCGAACTCGGTCGTAACGGCCCGAACGCGCTGATGGAGATCAAGCGCTTCTTCGACGCGATCGGCGAGTATCCGCCGTCGGACGAGCGTGCGGCGTTCACCGCGCAGACGATCTCCCGCGTGCGGGCGACACCGGAAGCGAAGGAAGGCTTCACTGCGTTCTTCGCGAAGCGGCCGCCGGCATGGGAGGCGGGCACCGAGTAAGGGGCAACGGCGAGGGAAAACGGCGACGATCGACCGTGCAGCGGGCCCGGCCGCAATTTGCGGCGCGGGCGCGGGCGCTTGCTCTACAATGCGTGACCCCCGGCGCGCTGCCGGCCCAGCCCCGACCGATTCTTCATCCGATGATCGTCAACCGCCTTATCTCCGAGATCCTGTTCGGCTTCACCGGCCTGATCGGCATCATCAACCCGATCGGCATCGCGTTCCTGTTTCTCGAACGGACCGAGGCGCTCACCGAGCAAGAGCGCGATCTGCTCGCGAGGAAGGTCGCGTTCAATGCGTTCATCGTGCTGATGGTCGCGTTCTTCGCCGGCACGCCGGTGCTGCATTTCTTCGGGATCTCGATGGAAGCGCTGCGGATCGGCGGCGGCTTCGCGGTTGCGGTGGCCGGCTGGCAGATGCTGAACGAACCCGACGGCCCGGGCGGCGGCGACACGCCCGTCAAGCCGATCGACGCGAACGCGATCATGACGCGCGCGTTTTTCCCGCTGACCATGCCGCTGACGGTCGGCCCCGGCTCGATCGCGACCGCGATCGCGCTGAACGCGAACCGCACGCACAAGCTGTCGGAGTTCATGCTGTCGAGCATCGTGTCGATCGCCGTCTCCGTGCTGGTTGCGATCGTGATCTGGCAGGTCTACAGCCGCTCCGCGCTGCTGTCGCGCTATCTCGGCAGCGAAGGCACCAAGGTCGCGAAGCGCGTGTCGGCATTCCTGCTGCTGTGCATCGGCGTGCAGATCATGCTGACCGGTTTCTCCGCGTTCCTGCAGCCGATCGCCGACCAGGTCAAGTAAGCGGCCGGCGCCGCGGCGCACGTGATGTGCAGCCGGCGCCCCGCACGACCTCGCGCTGACCAGCACCTCCTCCGTACTTTGCGGAGACGCCGCACGTCTTTTCGCCGCCCGGGATAACATGCGACGGTCCGGCGGATGCGCGGCGCGCATCCGGCCGTCAGCTCAACTTCAATGGCGAGGCGTGCAATGGAATACGTGAAATTCGGATCGACAGGGCTGGAAGTGTCCAACCTGGTGCTGGGTTGCATGACGTTCGGTGAACCGTCACGCGGCTCGCATCCATGGACGCTGCCGGAAGCGGAGAGCCGCCCGATCATCCAGCGGGCAGTCGAAGCCGGCATCAACTTCTTCGATACCGCGAACATGTATTCGGACGGCACGTCGGAGGAGATCGTCGGCCGCGCGCTGCGCGATTTCGCGAAACGCGACGAGATCGTGATCGCGACCAAGGTGTTCTACCGGATGCGGCCGGGGCCGAACGGCGCGGGGCTGTCGCGCAAGGCGATCATGACCGACATCGACCAGAGCCTGAAGCGGCTCGGCACCGATTATGTCGATCTCTACCAGATTCACCGCTGGGACTACGGCACGCCGCTCGAGGAGACGCTCGAGGCGCTGCACGACGTCGTCAAGGCCGGCAAGGCGCGCTACATCGGCGCGTCGTCGATGTTCGCGTGGCAGTTTGCGAAGGCGTTGCACACGTCGAAGCAGCACGGCTGGACCCGCTTCGTCAGCATGCAGAACCACCTGAACCTGCTGTATCGGGAAGAAGAGCGCGAAATGCTGCCGCTGTGCGAAGACGAAGGGATCGCGGTGATTCCGTGGAGCCCGCTCGCGCGCGGCCGCCTGACGCGCAACTGGGACGAGTCGTCTGAGCGGCAGCAGAGCGATGCGGTCGGCCAGCGGCTTTACGATGCGACGGCGGAGTCGGACAAGGCGGTCGTCGACGCCGTTGCGACGATCGCGGCCGCACGCAACGTGCCGCGTGCGCAGGTCGCGCTTGCCTGGGTCGCGCAGAAGCGCGGGGTCACTGCGCCAATCGTCGGCATTTCGAAGCCGCAGCAGCTGGACGACGCACTCGCCGCACTCGAGCTGAAACTGACCGACGACGAGATCGCCACGCTCGAACGCCCGTACGTGCCGCACGCGGTCGCCGGGATCAACTGAGCGGCCGCGCCGCGCGGCCGTCAGCGCGCGGCGGCGAGCATCGGGTAGGTGAACAGGCCGAAGTGGACGACGTTCAGCCCCGCATGCGCGAGCGCGGACGCGAGCAGTCCGCCGCGCCGCCAGGCGAGGCCGTAGCCGACGCCGGCCACCGTGCCGAGCACGATCCATTGCCAGCATCGGCAGCAGCGCGCGCAGCGCGGCTTCCTCGTCGAAGCCGAGACCGCGCCACAGCTCGACCGCTTCCGCCAGCCCGCACAGCGCGAAGCTCGCCGCGTAGTGCGCGGCCGCGTGATAAA
>NZ_JAAGPM010000262.1:0-5103 GCF_017104865.1 Burkholderia sp. Ac-20349 | reverse complement strand
CGCCGCACGGCGTTCGCCGCTCGAATCGGCGAGCGGGGCACGCAGGCGGACGGAAAAGGCGACTCGTGCTGCCGCAGCCGCGGCGTCGACACGCGTGGCGTGCCGCGCCCGGCAGGGCGGGAGTCGAGGCCGGCGGTGTTGCGCGCTCGCGCCCGGAGGCGGCTCGCGCACGGATTCCGCCGGCGAAGCCGCAATTTTACCAGCGCCGCGATGTCGCCAATCTGGCCCTTTCGGCGCTAAAACACGGCGATCTTCCGCCAAATCAGTTCGGCCCCGATACTCAAGTTTCGTGTGACGAATGCCGTAAACGAGTTGGAAGGCAATTCCACCCCAGTCACGATTCGCTTACCGACACACGGACCGACACCATGCAGATCGATTTCTCCACGACCACGCGCGTCCCGCTGGCGGACGGCAGCACGAGCGCGAACGCTTCGTCGGGCGCCGCAGCGACGACGTCGGCCGCGCCCGCCGCGGCGTCTTCCACCGATGGCGCAACGAGTACGACGGGCACCACCGGCGCACCGGGTTCGACCGGCGCCACCGGCGAAAAACTCGGCGCTTCGGGCGCGTCGTCGGAAGACCCGGCGGTTGCCCAACTGAAAGCGTTGATCGAGCGGCTGCAGAAGCAGTTGGCCACGATCGAGCGCCAGATGGCGAGCGCAGCGCAGCGCGCGAAGGACGATCCGGCCGCGGCGATCGAACAGCAGTCGCTGAGCGCGGAAGCCGGCGCGATCTCGGGGGCGCTTTCGACTGCGATTTCGCAGCTCGCGCAGGTGATCGAGAAATCGGGCGCCTCGTCGGCGGGCGGGCTGGTGTCGACGCACGCCTGACCGGTTGCGGCCGCGTCGGCCGCACGCATTACAATCGCAAGCGCGTCTCCCTCGACAGGACGGCAGAACGATGAATGCGGAATTCGACGACGACCTCGTCCGCTTCGACACGCACGGCGGCACGCCGCTGCCCGCGGCCGACGAGCACGGATGGCTGGAACACGACGGCGCGCGCATCTGGCACGCGTCGTTCGGCCACGGCCCGCCGGTCGTGCTGCTGCACGGCGGCCTCGGTCACAGCGGCAACTGGGGCAACCAGGTGCCGGCGCTGCTCGCGGCCGGCTACCGCGCGATCGTGATCGACAGCCGCGGCCACGGCCGCAGCACGCGCGACGACCAACCCTATTCCTACGAACGCATGGCGTCGGACGTGCTCGCGGTCCTCGACGCGCTGCACGTCGACCGTGCGCGCTTCGTCGGCTGGAGCGACGGCGCATGCATTGCGCTCGTGCTGGCCGATCGCGCGCCGGAACGTGCGGCCGGCGTGTTCTTCTTCGCGTGCAACATGGATCCGGGCGGCACGAAGGAGATGGTGCCGAGCCCGCTGCTCGACCGCTGCTTCGCGCGGCATCGCAAGGACTACGCAGCACTGTCCGCGACGCCAGACCAGTTCGATGCCTTCGTCGCGGCGGTCAGCGAAATGATGCGCACGCAACCGGATTACAGCGCGCAGGATCTCGCGGCGATCGCCGTGCCGGTCACGATCGTGCTGGGCGAGCACGACGAATTCATCCGGCCCGAGCATGCGGCGTACCTGGCGCGCACGATTCCGGGCGCGACGCTGACGATGCTGCCCGGTGTGAGCCATTTCGCGCCGCTGCAACGACCCGAGCGGTTCAACGCGGCGCTGCTGGCGTTCCTCGACCGGTTGCCGGACTGACGCGCTCAAGTCGCCGTGTTGCCGGCGCCGGGGCTCCCGTGCGCCGCGACCGGCCGCTACCGTACCGCGCGTAGCGCAACGTCCCGCGCGTGTCGCTCCCGTGGCGGCCCGCGTGGCAGCGCGTGTATCGACGTTCCGGTGTTCGCGGCAAACCGTCGAGCGCGCCGCGTTCACGGTAGCGTCTTTCGGCGCTTCGCCTGTCGCATAAGTTTTTCTTTCGGCTCGCGCAACATATCGTCGATTGTTGGCGGCGGGCCGGCAGTGGATAGTCCTGTTTCGACAGGCCGGCCGCTGCGATTTCCGCATGGCGCGACCGGATCCGTTGTCCACGCAACCATCAGAAATCAAAGGAACCGCAACCATGCGATTCAACGCGACACGCTTCGCCGTGACCCTGTTCGTCGCCGCGTGCGTCACCGCCACGGCCGGCCACGCAGCCGCCGCCACCCAGGACGACCTCCACGACACCGTGACCCGCCACATCGCGCCGCTGATGAAGCAGTACGCGATTCCGGGCATGGCGATCGGCATCGTCGCCGACGGCAAGCCCTACGTGTTCGACTACGGCGTGATGTCGACGCAAACCGGCAAGCCCGTCACCGGCGACACGCTGTTCGAGATCGGCTCCGTCAGCAAGACGTTGACCGCGACGCTGGCGGCCGACGCGCAGGAGGGCGGCGAACTGTCGCTTGCCGACCCGGCGGGCAAGTACCTGCCGGCGGTGCAGGGCAAGCCGTTCGGCGTCGTGACGCTGCGCGATCTCGGCACGCACACATCCGGCGGCATGCCGGTGCAGGTGCCGGACAGCATCCGCGACGACGCGGGCCTGATCCGCTATCTCGACGCGTGGCGGCCCGCGCACGCGCCGGGCACGTACCGCACGTATTCGAACGTGTCGGTCGGCATGCTCGGGTGGCTCACCGCGAAGGCGATGCACAAGGATTTCGCGGTGCTGATGGAGCAGCGGCTCTTTCCCGCGCTCGGGATGACGCACACGTACATCAACGTGCCCGACGCGCGCCAGGACGACTATGCGCAGGGCTATACGCAGGACGGCAAGCCGATCCGGATGACGGGCGGCATGCTGTGGCAGCCGGCCTACGGCGTGCGCACCACGGCGGCCGACCTGCTGCGCTTCGTGCAGGCGAACATGGGGCTGATCGAAACCGCGCCGCGCCTGCAGCGCGCGCTCGAACGCACGCACACCGGCTATTTCCGCGCGGGGCCGCTGACGCAGGACCTGATCTGGGAACAGTATCCGTATCCGGTCGCGCTGCCGACGCTGCTCGAAGGCAACTCGATGAAGATGCTGCGCGGCGGGTTACCGGCCACCGCGATCAAGCCGCCGCTCGCGCCGAGCGCGGATACGTGGATCAACAAGACGGGCTCGACCAACGGTTTCAGTACCTATGTCGCGTTCGTCCCGTCGAAACGGATCGCGATCGTGATGCTCGCGAACCGCAGCTATCCGAACGAGGATCGCGTGAAGGCCGCGTACGGGATTCTCGGGGCGCTCGACGGCCGGCGGTAACGTTTCCGCCGGAGAGCCGGCCGTTTCACGCGGCCGGCTCTCCCCAAAAAAACTGATACCTGTATCGGCACGCTTCTGCAAAACGAAATACGTGCATCGCATCCCCTGATCAGAATCCGGGCAGATCTCCGGGCGTGTCCGGATAGTCCAGTCAGGGGGAAACATGCGGAAGACCACTCTCGCGCGGCTGCTGTGCGGGCTGACCTTGGTCGGCGCGCTCGGTGCGTGCGGCGGCAATATGGATGGCACGGGCGGTGCAGCCGGTGCGTCGGCGAACGCGGCCGGCGGGTCCGGCGGCACCGATAACGGCAAGGGCAACGGCGGCAACCCGCCGGGCCAGCAGGTCGCGAACCGCGCGCTCGTGATCGAGCTCGACGGCGTTACTTATGCGGCACTGCAGGCCGGTATCGCGGGCGGCACGCTGCCGAACCTCGCGAAGCTGCACATCGCGCCCGCCTACAGCGGCGGCGTCAACGGCCTGCTGTCGCAGCAGCCGAACCTCGACACGCCGAGCTGGGCCACGCTGCTCACCGGCGCGTGGGGCAACCGTCACCAGGTGCTGTCCGACGCACCGAACCAGGCGCTGCAGGCGCCTACCACCTTCGATACGCTGAAGACCGCGAACGCGGGCCTGCTCGGCGCGGCCGTCGGGTCGCCGGCGCTGGCGTCGCTGCTGACCGCCGGGCGCAACGCGGGCAGTCTCGACACGCTCGCGAACTGCGCGGCGGTCGACAGCTGCGTCACGCAGCAAGGCGCCACGATGATCCAGCAGGGCTACTCGCTCGTCGTCGCGCAGTACCACTCGGCGCAGGATGCGGCGCTGAACTACGGCCTTGGTGCATCGGCGTATACGAACACGCTGCAGCAGTTCGACGCGGCCGTCGGCGCGCTCGTCGCCGAAACCGCGAAGCGCAACAAGGAGAACTGGCTGGTCGTCGTCACCGGCGGCCACGGCCTGAACGCGGCCGGCGGCAGCGACGGCCTGCCGTTGCTGTCCGAATCGACGACCTTCATCGCGATGAACCAGGCCGACAACGGGCGGCTGGGCAGCGCCGCGCAGCCGGCGTCGCTGGCCGACCTGCATACGCGTGCCAGCATCGCCGATGTCGCGCCGACCGTGCTCGCGCAGTTCGGCGCGCTGCCCGCGCCGTCCGCGTATGAAATGGACGGCGGCGAACTGATCGGCACGCAACCGGTGTCGCAGCTCGCCGGCGCGGCGAGCACCGACGGCCACAGCGTCGTGCTGACGTGGGCGGCGCCCGCGAGCGGCGCGATCGCGGTATACCGCGCGGGCCAGCAGATCGCGACGCTGCCGGCCGGCACGACGACCTATACCGACAGCAATCTCGGCCTGACCGCGGCCGGGACCTACAGCTTCGACTACGTGGTGACCGCGGGCGGTGCGCCGCTCGGCAGCATCGCGCGGATCGCGTACGTGCCGCCGCCGCCCCCGCCGCCGCCGCTGGCGACGACGCTGAAGAACGGCCTCGCGTCGTACTACCCGTTCGGCGCGCTGCCGGCCGTCGATGCGCTGAACGCGAGCACGATGGGCCCGTTCTCGGCCGCCGCGAACGGCGGCTCGCCGACCGCCGATCCGTTCGGCGGGCAGGCGCTGCAGGTGACGACGCAGACCGTCGACACGAATGGCTACGACGGCTACAAGCTCGTGCAGAACGCCGATATCGCGACGCAGGCGCAGTTCACGATCGGCATGTGGCTGAAGACGCCGTGTACCGACGTGGTCGGCTTCGGCACGCCGGTGTTCGCGAACAAGAACTGGCAGAGCGGCAAGAACGCGGGCATCGCGATCGGGCTGTTCCCGCAGGCATCGGGCGCGCCGTCGGGCACCTGCAACCTCC
>NZ_JAAGPM010000261.1:0-5196 GCF_017104865.1 Burkholderia sp. Ac-20349 | reverse complement strand
ACAAAGTTCGGGCGCTCAGGCGGCTTGGGACGTGGCGTGTTCGGCGGCCAGCTCGGCCGCATGCGCGGCCTGCGGCACCTCGACGATGCGCTGGACGAAAATGCCCGGCGTCACGATGTGTTCCGGGCGTGGCGTCGAGCGGCAGGACGGGGGCGGAGGACGGGTGGTTCATGCGGAAACGGCGAAATGGAAGCGGGGATGCGGCAACGATCAGACAGGTGTATCGAATACCAGAATAACTGCTTAACTTGTACTGGTACAAACGCAGGCCTATTGTAGCGGCTCGCGCGCTGGCAGGGCAGCGGGCGTCCCACAAAACGCGTTGCATGGGGCCGGAACAGGCGCTGAGGCGTCTGTCGCACCGGCAACGGTACCAAGGAGCGAACGATGAAACACCACGACCAGGTCGCCGACGCATTCGGCACGACGGCCGCCGCCTATCTGACGAGCACGGTCCACGCGACGGGCGCCGATCTGCAGACGCTCGCCGACGCGGTGCGCGCGACGCCCGATGCCGCGGTGCTCGATCTTGGCTGCGGCGCCGGCCATGCGAGCTTCGCGGTCGCGCCGCACGTGCGCGACGTGGTCGCCTACGATCTCGCCGCGCAGATGCTCGCGACCGTCGACGCCGCCGCGCGCGAGCGCGGGCTCGCGAACATTCGCACGCAGCAGGGCCCGGCCGAGCAGCTGCCGTTCGAGACGGCGACGTTCGACTGGGTCGTGAGCCGGATGAGCGCGCACCACTGGCACGACATGCGCGCGGCGCTCGCCGAGGTACGCCGTGTGCTGAAACCGGGCGGCCGCGTGCTGATGATCGACATCGCCGGCAACGACCATCCGCTCCTCGACACGTACCTGCAGGCCGCGGAAGTGCTGCGCGACGCGTCGCACGTGCGCGACTACCGCGCGGACGAATGGCTCGCGATGTTCCGCGATGCCGGCTTCGACGCGCACGTGCACGGCCGCTGGCGGCTGCCGATCGATTTCGATACGTGGGTCGCGCGGATCCGCACGCCGGCCGACAGCGTCACCGGCATTCGCGCGCTGTGGGCGCATGCGCCGGACGAGGTACGCGGCTACTACGCGGTGCAGCCCGACGGTTCGTTCGAACACGACGCGCTGCTGATCGACGCGCACTGAGCGCGCGGTGTGCCGCTGCTGGTTCGCCGGCGCATGAAAAAAGCCGCGATACGCACCGTGGGCACGGTGGCGTATCGCGGCTTTCACGATGCCGGTTGGCGCGGAACGAACCCGCGCCGCATGCGGATCAGCCCGTGTTGCGCAGGCCGGCCGCGATCCCGTTGATCGTCAGGTGAATCCCGCGGCGCAGCCGCGCGTTCGTGTCGCCCGCGCGGTGGCGCTTGATCAGCTCGACCTGCAGGTGGTTCAGCGGATCGAGATACGGGAAGCGGTTCTTGATCGAGCGCGCGAGCAGCGGGTTGGTCGCGAGGCGGCCTTCGTGCCCGGTGATCTCCGCCAGCGCCTGCGACGTGCGCTCCCATTCCGCGACGATCCGCTCGAACACGTGCTTGCGCAGCTTGCGATCGGAAACGAGCTGCGCGTAGCGCGACGCGACCGCGAGGTCGGTCTTCGCGAGCACCATGTCCATGTTCGACAGCAGGTTCGCGAAGAACGGCCAGGTCTTGTTCATCTTCTTCAGCAACGCGACACGCTTCGTGCGTTCGGCGTCGTCCTGCGCACCGTCGAGATACGCGCTCACCGCGCTGCCGAAGCCGTACCAGCCGGTCAGCAGCAGTCGGCACTGGCCCCACGAGAAGCCCCACGGAATCGCGCGCAGGTCCTCGATCTTGCGCTGCTTCGGATCCTGCAGCTTGCGCGAAGCCGGGCGGCTGCCGATGTTCAGCTCGGCGATCTCGGTGATCGGCGTCGACGAGAAGAAATAGTCGGTGAAGCCCGGGGTTTCGTAGACGAGCGCGCGGTACGCGGCCATCGCCGAATCGGACAGCGTCTGCATCGCGGCCTCGAACGCCGGCAGCTGCGCGGGCGCGTTGTTTTGCGGCAGGAGCGTTGCCTCGAGCGTCGCGGCGACGACCGTCTCGAGGTTGCGGCGGCCGATCTCCGGGTTCGCGAACTTGCTCGCGATCACCTCGCCCTGTTCGGTCAGGCGGATCTGGCCGTTCACGGTGCCCGGCGGCTGCGACAGGATCGCCTGGTAGGTCGGACCGCCGCCGCGGCCGACCGTGCCGCCGCGGCCGTGGAACAGGCGCAGCGTGATCTTGCGGTCGCGGAACAGGTCGACGAGCGCGAGCTCCGCGCGATACAGCTCCCAGTTCGACGTGAGGAAGCCGCCGTCCTTGTTGCTGTCCGAATAGCCGAGCATCACTTCCTGCTCGGCGCCCTGGTGCGCGATCAGCGCGTCGATGCCCGGCAGTGCGAAGTATTCGCGCATGATGCGCGCGGCGTCGCGCAGGTCGGGAATCGTCTCGAACAGCGGGATCACCATCAGGCTGTTCTTCGCATCGCCGCCCGGTACGCCGAGCGCGCCTTCGAGCAGGCCCGTCTCCTTCTGCAGCAGCAGCACTTCGACGAGGTCGCTGACGGTTTCCGTATGCGAAATGATGTAGTTGCGTACCGCGCGTGCGCCGAATTGCGCGCGGACTTCGCGCGCCTTCTCGAACACGCCGAGCTCGCTCTGCGCGAGCGCCGAGTATTCGAAGTATGGCGAGCGCAACGGACGCGGATCGGCAAGCGCGGCGAGCAGCACGCGCAGCTTGTCTTCCTCCGCGAGCGCCGCGTAGTCGGCCTCGACGCCCGCGCGCGCGAACAGTTCGGCGACCACGGCTTCGTGGACGTCGGAGCTCTGGCGCAGGTCGATGCTCGCGAGATGGAAGCCGAACACTTCGGCCGCGCGCACGAGCGGCGCGAGGCGCGGCGCGGCGAGCGACGTGCCGTGGTGTTCGTCGAGCGACGCGGTCAGCACCTTCAGGTCGGCGACGAACGCTTCGGAATCCGCATACGGGATCGCGCGCACCGGCGGCGCGCCGCGGCCCGCGCTGCGCACGGGCACCGTGCCTTCGCCGAGGCGCACGCGCGCGCTGGCGGCGAGGCGCGTGTAGATGCCGATCAGCGCGCGGCGATACGGCTCGTCGACCCGGTGCGGCGACTGGTCGGGGGATGCTGCCGCGAGCGCCTTCACGGCGTCGTTCGCGCCGACGAGCAGGTTCGACACCGACAGCTCGGCGCCGAGCTTGTGCACCTGCTCCAGATAATGCTCGAGGATCACCGCGGCCTGGCGGTTGATCGCCTCGTCGAGCGTCGGGGCCGTGACGTTCGGGTTGCCGTCGCGGTCGCCGCCGATCCAGCTGCCCATCTGGAAGAACGCCGGTACGCGCGCGGACAGGCCGTGCTCGGCGAGCGCGGCCTCGATGTCGCCGTACAACGCGGGCAGTTCGTCGAGGAACGTCGCGCGGTAGTACGACAGCGCGTTCTCGATTTCGTCGCCGACCGTCAGGCGCGCGTCGCGCAGCATGCGCGTCTGCCACAGCGTGGTGACGCGGGCGCGCAGCATCGACTCGTTGTACTGGCGCTCACGGCCGGTCAACTCCTGGTCGCGCTCGGCGAGCAGGCGCGCGATGTCGTGCTGCGCATCGAGGATGCTCTTGCGCTGCACTTCGGTCGGGTGCGCGGTCAGCACCGGCACGATCAGGGCATCGTCGAAGAAGCGCTGCAGCAGGCGCTTCGACGCGTTGCCGGTCGTCTTCAGCTGTTCGAGCGCGTACGCGACCGTGCCGGGCTGCGATGCCGAGCCGGCCAGCGCGTGGATGCGGCGGCGGCGGTTGTGATGACGGTCTTCGGCGATGTTCGCGAGATGCGAGAAATAGCTGAACGCGCGCACGACGCTCACCGTCTGCTCCGGCGTCAGCTTGCGCAGCTTCTTCTCGAGCGTCTGCGCGGCTTCGCTGTCGTCCTCGCGGCGGAACTTGACCGCGGTCTGGCGAATCGTCTCGACGACATCGAACACGGTGTCGCCTTCCTGCTCGCGCACGACGTCGCCGAGCAGGCGGCCGAGGAAGCGGATGTCGTCGAACAGCGGGCCGTCCTTGTCTTCGCGCGTGCGCGTGCCGGACTTCGTCGCACCGGCCGTGCGGGCCGCGGTGCGGGCCGCCGGGCCGGCGGCTTTCGCCGGGCGTTTTGTCTGACGTATCGGGTCTTTCGGTTTCGTTGCCGTTTTCGCACGGCCGTTCGCGGCGGTGGCGACGGTGTCCGTCGAGGCGTCGGAGGAGGACAGGGCAGCATTGCGGCGCGCCGTACGCGCCGATCCGGAAGACTTCACGATGGGTTTCCTTGGGAAAGCTCGAGTCAAAAGGAACTGCGGAAACTGCGAAACTGCGGTCAAGCAACCAGCTACGTGCGGCACATCCGCACATCGGCGCCGCGACCCGCTCGGCGGCAGGCCGGGCGCAGGCTCCGGGCCCGGGCGGGCAGGGGCGTGCGTGCTACCATTGTTCGATCTTCAATCCCGTCCTTCGATGTTCCAGCAATGAATTCCGAGACCCCTGCGGCCGGGCCGCAACAGGCACTGTCGCCCACGACGTTGACGATTGCTTCGCGCGAAAGCCGCCTGGCGATGTGGCAAGCCGAACATGTGCGTGATGCGCTGCGCAAATTATATCCAGCTTGTGACGTGAAAATCCTCGGGATGACGACGCGCGGCGACCAGATTCTCGATCGCACGCTGTCGAAGGTCGGCGGCAAGGGCCTGTTCGTGAAGGAACTGGAGGCCGCGCTGGCCGACGGCCGCGCCGATCTCGCCGTGCATTCGCTGAAGGACGTGCCGATGGCATTGCCCGACGGCTTCTCGCTTGCCGCGATCATGGAGCGCGAGGATCCGCGCGATGCATTCGTGTCGAACGACTACGCGTCGCTCGACGCGCTGCCGGCCGGCGCCGTGGTCGGTACGTCGAGCCTGCGTCGCGAGGCGATGCTGCGCTCGCGCTACCCGCACCTGGACGTGTTGCCGCTGCGCGGCAACCTCGATACGCGCCTGTCGAAGCTCGATCGCGGCGACTACGCGGCGATCATCCTCGCGGCCGCCGGCCTGAAGCGCCTCGGCCTCGAAGCGCGGATCCGCGCGCTGCTCGACGTCGACGCGAGCCCGCCCGCCGCGGGCCAGGGCGCGCTCGGCATCGAGATCGCATCGCACCGCAGCGACGTCGCCGCGTGGCTCGCGCCGCT
>NZ_JAAGPM010000260.1:0-5234 GCF_017104865.1 Burkholderia sp. Ac-20349 | reverse complement strand
GTTCTGAGGTTCTGAGGTTCTGAGGTTCTGAGGTTCTGAGGTTCTGAGGTTCTGAGGTTCTGAGGTTCTGAGGTTCTGAGGTTCTGAGGTTCTGAGGTTCTGAGGTTCTGAGGTTCTGAGGTTCTGATGGCCTGAAGGCCTGGTGTGTGCGTGGGCTGGCCGGAAAGCGGCCGCCCACGCGCAAGCCCAAATCGGCGGCTGCCTTCCACGCGCTGCAGTTCCCTCTCCTCAACGCGGCATCCCGGCCGCTTCACGATCGATCGATTGCGGCAAGCCCGCGCGCGCTGTGCCGAATGACAACACGGCGACGAAACATCGTTCGATCATCCGGCGACTCAAGAACGACGGCGAAACGCGCCGTTGCTCACCGCCAACATCGGCGCCAGATTTTTCTTGACCGGCATCCCGCACGACACCCGCCGCCGTCCTCCACGCGCCTCCCCGGCAACTGCTTTAACGCCCGCAAAAACGCATCCGAGCGATGCAATTCCGCCGCCTCCCGAACCGCATCGCACGCCGTATGATCGCCCCGGCCTTTTCTCAAGGCGGCCCAACGCGCGTCGCCATTGCCCGCCGTTCACGCGCGCCGCCACCACCACCCAGCGAACATGTCCCACTTTTCACTCATCCTCGTCGTCTCCCTGTTGAGCGCCTTTGGCCTGATCGCGTCCGACGTCTACCTGCCCGCGATGCCGTCGATGGCCCACGAGTTTTCGATCGATGCATGGCAGATGCCGCAGACGGTATCGGCCTACCTGATCGCGCTCGCCTGTGCGCAACTGTTCTACGGCCCCCTCTCCGACCGGTGGGGACGCAAACCCGTGCTGACGGCTGGCATCCTCCTGTACATCCTCGGCTCGATCGGCTGCGCAAACGCCGGCGGCTTCGCAAGCTTCCTCGGCTGGCGCGTCCTCGAAGCCCTCGGCGCGGCGTCCGGCCTCGTCATCGGTCGCGCGATCATCGCCGACACCTGCGACAAGAAGGCATCCGCTAAGGTCTACAGCATCGTGTATCCGCTCGTGTCGCTGTCTCCGGCGATCGCCCCCGCGATCGGCGGATATCTGGCTGCATGGTTCGGGTGGCGGAGCGATTTCATGTTCGTCGCCGCGTTTGGCGTCGTCGCGCTCGTGCTCGTTCAGCTGCTTCTGAAGGAGACGCGGCCGCCCGTCACGCCGGGGCAACAGCGCGCCGTGCCGCTGGCCGGCTTCGCCGACGTGCTCGGTGATCGGGCATTCATCCGATACATGCTCGTCGTCTGCGCGATCTATTGCGCGTGGTTCGTGTACCTGACGCAGTCGCCGTTCATTTTCTCGGGCCTGGGCCTGTCGGAACAGCAAAGCGGCTGGCTTTACCTGCCGCTGACCGCCGGCATCATTGCCGCCAACATGATCTCGCGCCGCATGCTCGACCGGATGTCCTACGACGCGATCGTCGTGGCCGGCGTGGGCTGCTTCGTGGCCGGCGGCATCGCGTTCGCGCTGTGCGAGTCGTCGCACGTCAAAGGCATCGTCGCGATCGTCGTGCCGATGTTTCTCGTCAGCCTGTCGAACGGATCGTCGCTGTCGCTCGCCGTGTCGGGCGCCATCGCGAGCGAACATGGGCGCGCGGCCACCGCGTCCGGGCTCGTCGGCTTCTTCCAGATCGGCAGTGCGTCGCTCGCGGCCACCGTGTCCAGCGGCCTGCTCGGCACCGGCAGCCATGTGCTAGCGACGGCTATTCCGTTCTTCGCGATCGTCGCGGCAGTTGCGATCGTGCCGCGCTGGTACGCCGCGCGGCGCACGCGCTCGATGCGTGAAACCCGGCCCCGTTGAGCAAGATGTCCCGCCCCGGCAGATCCCGGCCGCTATCGATAGCGATCGAACGAAGCAGTGATCTCGGCGGTGACCGCCCGAACGCGCGCCGTCCGGTTCAGGTCCGTATGCGACACGAGCCAGACCTGATACGGCACGGCGCGCGTCCTGTCGGGCCAGATTCGCACGAGCGAATCGTCCTCTTGCGCCATATACACGGGCAGTTCGCCGATGCCGATGCCCGACCGGATCGATGTCGCCAGCATCAGGCTCGAGCTGACTTGCGCAACGATGCGCCCGCGTTCCATCGACTCGCCGCACAGCGTGTGTGCCTGATTGGACGTGATGGAAGGCTGGTAGACCACCAGGTCATGCCCGTCGAAAGCCGATCCGGTCGCGGGCGCACCATGCGCATCCAGATACTCGCGACTCGCGAACAGCCCGACCTCCCACTCGGCCAGCTTCCGGCGGACGAGATCGGGGTTTTCCGGCATCACGGTTCGAATCGCGAGATCCGCATCGCGGCGGGTCAGGTTCAGCACCTGCACGGACGTCGTCAGGATCACGTGTATCGCGGGGCATGTCCGGCGCAACACCCGTATCGCGGGAATGACGAAATCCATCGCCAGCGAATCGGTCGTCGTCACCCGAACCTCGCCTTCGAGCCGGTCGTCCGAGCCGTGGACGCGCCGCTCGAAGTCACTCGCCGCTTGCTCCATCGCTTCCGCGGCCTGCAGCGAATGCTCGCCGATCGGCGTCACGACATAGCCGGACGACGTCTTGAGAAACAGCTTCGCGCCCAGCGCTTTCTCCAGCGCCGTCAGGCGTCGCCCGACGGTAGCCTGATCGACATCGAGCACGACTGCGGCCTCGCGCAGCGTCCCGGCGCGATGAACTGCCAGAAAAACGCGGGCATCGTCCCAGTTCATGGTTAACGTTCTCTCTCGGTAAAGCATGTTTGCATTCGTGGGACGAAATTATACAAGTCGATCCTCTACACCCCATCTCACATAATCAGTCCTCCCTATCAACAGGGTCAGCATGTTTGCCGAAGGGAACCAGAGCCGTCCGCTGGAAGCCTCTCAACAACCCGGCCATCCCCCAAAGGCCCACTGCAACACGCGCACCGAGGGTGGTTGCAGCGATCACACCGCCGCCCTCCCGCCGAATCATCAGACCCTCGAATATCTCCCATCCGATATCGCGATTTTCCGTATCGGGCGCGCGCCGCTAGACTGGCTACGCATTCGCGACGCCGCATCGTCGTACGGCAGCGCGACACGCCCCCACAAAAACGATTCCGGGAGATAAGCCATGTCCGACCGGCATGCGCGCCGCGGCGCGCTCAAGACACTCGGCCTCGCGGCCGGCACTGCGCTGCTCGCCGCCGCGCGCCACGCTCACGCCGCCGCGCCCGACACCGGCGCGCTGCTGCCCGGCGGCGCCACGCACCTCGCCGACCTCACGCGCCGCCTCGCGGCCGCACCGCGACGGCGCGACTTCAAGACGGTGCCGATGATCCTCGAACGTCCCGACCAGTGGGATCACGCGGCGCTGGCCGAAGTGACCGGCTACCGCGGCGGCCCGAAGCAGGTGTGGGACAACACCGAGCTCGGCGGCCCGTGGCTGAACCTGATGCGCAATTCGCTGAACGCGCAGATCTGGTCGTACCGCCATCCGGATTTCCTCGTCGTATCGGCCACGCACGGCAGCGCGCATCTCGCGCTGTTCGACCAGGTCGCGTGGGACAAATACGGCCTCGCCAAATTCGCCGGCGCCGCGTTCCCGACCAACACGCTGCTGGACGCGAAGCCCGCGCAATCGAAGGGCGCACAAGACCACGAGTTGCCCGACGGCGCGTTCTCGTCGCACGACAACAGCCTCGCCGCACTGCAGCAGCGCGGCGTCGTGTTCCTGTCGTGCCACAACGCAATCTGGGAACTCGCGGAACGCCTCGACGGCGCGAACGCGAATCCCGACAAGCTGCCGCTCGATGCGCTCGCGGCCGACCTGACCAACCACGTGATCCCGTCGGCCATCGTCACGCCGGGCGCGGTCGGCACGCTGCCCGAACTGCAGCAGGCCGGCTTCACATACGCAAAATGAGCCCCTCGATGACATCGACTCCCCTGCAACCGCCATCGCGTCGCCGTCGGCGCACGCTGCGCGCCGTGCTGGCAGCGTGGCTCTGCTGCACGTCGGCCCTCTCACTCGCCGCGCCTGCCACGACCGTCTTTCCGCCCTGGCAGGACGGCCGCAACAATGACGCGACGCACCGTGGCCTCGAATTCACGGTGCCGCAGGTCGACGTGCTCGCCGATTTCCACGGCGACCTCACCGCGCCGAAGCTCGTGCTGTTCGTCGGCGGCAACTATTTCTTCGCGATGGCGCCGCTCGTCGCGAAGTTCGAGGAAGACCATCCCGAATACCGCGGCCGCATCTACTGGGAAACGATCCCGCCCGGCCTGCTCGTGAAGCAGATCCAGGCGGGCGGCACGATCACCGTCGGCAACATGACGTGGACGGTCAAGCCCGATGCGTATTTCGCGGGCCTCGGCAAGATCAACGGGCTGATCGCGGACGGCACGCTCGCCGGCCCCGCCGTGCCCTATGTGACGAACCAGCTGGCGATCATGGTGCGCGCCGGCAATCCGAAGCGGATCGCGTCGCTGAACGACCTCGCGCGGCCCGACGTGCAGCTTGCGATGCCCAATCCGGCATTCGAAGGCGTCGCGCGGCAGATCCGCGCGTCGCTCGTGAAGGCCGGCGGCGACGCGCTCGCGCGTACCGTCTACGACGACAAGGTACGCGCCGGCACGACCGAGCTCACGCACATCCATCACCGGGAAACGGCGTTATTTCTGATGCAGGGTCGCGCGGACGCGGGCGTGCTGTGGCAATCCGAAGCGGCGTTCCAGGAACAGGTCGGGCATCCGCTGATGCACATCGACATTCCGGCCGAGCAGAATACGACGGCGATCTATGCGGGGGCGATGGTGAAGGACGCGCCGCATCCGGAAGCCGCCCGCGCATGGCTCGCGTTCATCCGGTCGCCGGAGGCGTTCCGGATTTTCCAGCGCTACGGCTTTGGCCGATACGATGCGGCGGCACCGGCGCAGAATCTCGCGCCGGAGCAGAAGCAGCCCGACGCGGGCTGACCGCGCGGCCACGCCGGCAGTCCGGCGGCGCGCACGCGAACGACAACAAGGAGGGGACACGTGAACGATACGGTGGACACACCGCGACGCCGGTTTGCGCCGCTGCTGCTCGCGGCGGCGGCGCTGCTGGCCGGCCACGCGCGCGCGGACGACGCGACGCTCGGCAAGACGATCGCCACACAGGGCACGACGACGGGCGTCGCCGCGTGCATCGGTTGCCACGGCAGCCAGGGCGAAGGCAACGCGGCGGCCGGCTTCCCGAGGATGGAGGGGGGGGAAGGGGCGT
>NZ_JAAGPM010000259.1:0-5271 GCF_017104865.1 Burkholderia sp. Ac-20349 | reverse complement strand
GGCCGCGCAAGCCGCGAAGCCGCTGCGCCAGCTGTTCATGCAGGGCTTCTGGACCAACGTGCTGAACCCGAAGGTCGTGCTGTTCTTCGTGTCGTTTTTCCCGCAGTTCGTGGCGGCCGACAGCCCGATCGAGATCGTGCGGCCGATGCGGTCGCCGCCGTCGGCCGCGATCGCGAGGCTTTCGCGGCAGCGGTCGAGCGCGTCGGACAGGATCGGCTTCAGTTCGTCCGCGCGCGGCGTCGGCGCGAGGCCGCGGCCGGTGCGCACGAACAGCGGATCGGCATAGATCACGCGCAGCCGCGCCAGCGCCGCGCTCACCGCCGACTGCGTGAGGCCGAGCCGCAGCGCCGCGCGGCTCGCGCCGCCTTCCTCGTACAGCGCCTCGAACACTTTCAGCAGGTTCAGGTTGAGGCTGGCGATATCATCCGCATTCATGACACTTATCGTTCTATCGATTTGATCGATGACATCATATCGATAAAGATGGCGTTACCCCATTCACCGGAGACGCCTTCATGTCCACGTCAGTCATCGCCGCGCTGCAGATCGGCGCATCGCCCGCCGGCACGCGCGCCACGCTCGATACGATCCTCGGCTACGAAACCGCGATCCGCGACAGCGGCGCGTCGCTCGTCGTACTGCCCGAGGCCGTGCTCGGCGGCTATCCGAAAGGCGAGATCTTCGGCACGCGGCTCGGTTACCGGCTGCCCGAAGGCCGCGACGCGTATGCGCGCTATGCCGCGCAGGCGATCGACGTGCCGGGGCCTGAAACCGACGAGCTGGCCGCGCTGTCGCAGCGCACCGGTGCGAGCCTCGTGGTCGGCGTGATCGAGCGCGGCGGCAGCACGCTGTACTGCACGGCGCTGTTCTTTGACCCGCGCGACGGGCTCGTCGCGAAGCACCGCAAGCTGATGCCGACCGGCACCGAACGGCTGATCTGGGGGCAGGGCGACGGCTCGACCTTGCCCGTCGTCGAGACGGCCGCGGGCCGCGCGGGCGCCGCGATCTGCTGGGAGAACCACATGCCGCTCCTGCGCTGCGCGATGTACGCGAAGGGTGTGCAGATCTGGTGCGCACCGACCGTCGACGAGCGCGATGTCTGGCAGAGCTCGATGCGGCATATCGCGCACGAAGGGCGCTGCTTCGTCGTCAGTGCGTGCCAGGTGCAGCCGTCGCCGCGCGCGCTCGGGATCGACGTGCCGGGCTGGGACCCGGAGCGGCCGTTGATCCGCGGCGGCAGCGTGATCGTCGGGCCGCTCGGCGACCTGCTGACGGAGCCGCTGATCGGCGAAGCCGGGCTCGTGACCGCGCGCATCGATACCGACGAACTCGTGCGGGCGCGCTACGACTTCGACGTGGTCGGGCATTACGCACGGCCCGACGTGTTCTCGCTGCATGTCGACGAGCGGCCGAAGCGGACGGTGGTGTTCGGCGGGTAGGGAAGGAGGCGTGCCGGGCAACGCGTGGTGGTGTGGAACATGGACGGCGGCGGCGCGCCCGCCGTCGTGCCGCGTCAGCACATCAGCGCATCGGCGCTTCCGCGATCCGCATGTAGTCGGCGATCCGCCGCCCTTCCATGTCCGGAAACTGCTCGTGCACGGTGATGTCGCCCATCCGCGCGATGTCGAAGGTGCGGAAATCGTCGCGCAGCTCGCACCACGCGCCGATCGTCCAGCGCCCGCCCCAGTAGACGAGCCCGAGCGGCCACACGCGGCGTTGCGAATGCGCGCCGAGCCGGTCGCGGTAGCCGAAGCTGACCACATGGCGCGTGTCGATGGCCTGGTGGATCGCATCGACCTTCGCGCAAAACGTCTCGTCGATGTGGAACGACGGCGCGAACACGGGCAGGCGGTCGAGCGTCGTGCGCTTGTCGGCCGGCATGGCCGACGCGATCTTCGCGAGCGCCGAGCGCGCGCCGCTCGCGAAGCGCGCACCGCCCCAGGTTTCGAGCATGCGTGCGCCGGTGGCGAGCGCCGCGAGTTCCTCTGCCGTGAACGTGAGCGGCGGCAGGCTCGCGTTGCGGTTCAGCCGGTAGCCGATGCCGGCTTCGCCTTCGATCGGCACGCCTGACAGTTGCAGGTCGCGCACGTCGCGATAGACCGTGCGCGGCGACACCGACAGCCAGTCGGCCAGCTGCTGCGCGGTCGTGAGGCGACGCCCGCGCAACAGCTCGGCGATCTGGAACAGGCGGTCGGCACGGCGCGTCATGACGGCACCTCGACTCCAACGGCGGTGGGGACTTCGCGATGATAGCGCCGCGCGAGCCCGATGGCCGGTGCGCTCAGTGGCATTTCGGCGCGTGCAGGCCGACGCGGTTGCCTTCCGTGTCGATCAGGTAGCCGACGTAGCCGTAGTTGTTCGGCAGCTCGACGACCGAGCCCTGCACGACGCCGCCCGCGCGCTTCGCGCGTTCGAGCGCCGCGACGACCGATTCGCCGGCGTTCAGGTAGACGAGTACGCCGTTCGCGCTCGGCTTCATCTGCTGCGGATCGAACACGATGCTGCCGCCTGTGCTCGATGCCTCGTGATCGAACGTGGCCATCGGCACGCCGCCGATGACTTCGCGCTGCAGCGTCGTTTGCAGCACGGTTTCGTAAAAGCGGATCGCCCGGTCGAAATCGAGGGACGGAATGTCGAACCACGCGATCGCGCGCTCCAGGGTGGCGGTGGCAGTTGCGGACGTCATGACGTGCTCCTTGTTGCGTGGTTGTTCGGGTTCGGTGTGGAAACCGGCGATGCATTGCGCCGGGATTGCAGTGTGATCGCGCCCTGCTGACACCGTCTTGTCAGTAGAGTTGTCACCCTTGACATGCAACTGTTTGGTTGCATAATAAGCGCATTGACCCGGGAGCGGCATGGATCTCGTTTTCAAGGCGCTGGCCGATGCCACGCGCCGCCAGTTGCTCGACCTGTTGCATGCGAAAAACGGACAGACCCTGTCCGAGCTGTGCGACGGGCTCGCGATGAGCCGGCAGGCCGTGAGCAAGCATCTCGCGCTGCTCGAGGCCGCGAATCTCGTTGCGACCACGTGGCGCGGCAGGGAGAAGCTGCATTACCTGAATCCGGTGCCGATCCACGACATCGCGGAACGCTGGATCGGCAAGTTCGAGCGTCAGCGCCTGCAGGCGCTGGCGGATCTCAAGCGCGGGCTGGAAGCGGCCGGCGATTCTGGAGGCAACGATGAGTAATCCCGCCTTTGTGTACGTGACGTTCATTGCGTCGACGCCCGAGCGCGTGTTCGATGCGCTGACCAACGCCGAGCTGACGAAGGACTACTGGGTGCGGCACCGCAACGCGTCGCCCGACTGGCGGCCGGGCTCGCGCTGGGAACATCAGGACTACGACGATCCGTCGCGGGTCGACATCGTCGGCGAAGTGGTCGAGAACGATCCGCCGCGCCGGCTGGTCGTCACGTGGCGCGTGCCGTCGGGGGAGAGCGGGGAGTCGCGCGTGACCTACGTCGTCGAGCCGCACGAGGGCGTCGTGAAGCTGACGGTCACGCACGACGGGCTGGTGCCGGGCTCGGAGATGGATCGCGGGATTCGCGGCGGGTGGCCGGTCGTGCTGTCGAGCCTCAAGACGCTGCTCGAGACGGGGCAGGCGTTGCCGTTCACGATGGGGCGCTGGGAGCATTCGAAGCACTGAAACGAAACGCCGCCGTTGCCGCGGGTGCGGTAACGGCGGCGTTCCGGTTGCCGCGATGAGGCCGCGCGAGCGGCCCCATCGCGGCCATGATGCGGATTACGCGTCGCCTTCCGGCGTGGCCGGGCGCGCCTTCACGCTGCCGGCGATCAGGTCGAAGCGGAACAGCCGGCATTCGAGCGCGCCGTTGAACAGCGGCGTCTTCGCCGATTCGCGCAGCCGCAGCTGGCCCGGCAGCGAACGGTCGGACGTCAGCAGGAACGCCTGCCAGCCCGTGAAGCGCTGCTTCAGCGCATCGCCGAGCGCGTTGAAGAACTCGCTGTCCGGCGCATCGGTGTGGGTGCGGCGGAATGCGTCGTCGTTGCCGCGATTGCGGCCCGTCTCGCGTACCTCGCCGCGCGCGCTGCGGCCACGCACCTCGATCCGCTCGCCGTACGGCGGGTTCGCGAGGATGATGCCGGGGCCGTCGCACGGCGGCGTCATCCCGCGCGCGTCGACCTGCTTGAGCCACACCGACGGCACACCCGCGCGCTCGAGGTTCGCGCGCGCCTTCTCGAGCATGTCGCCGGAGATGTCGCTGCCGTACACGCCAAGCGCTTCGCTGCGTTTGCCGCGCGCCGCGCGCTTCGCGTCCAGTGCCGGGACCTTTAGCCCTTGCCACGCGGTGATGTCGTACTGCTTGAGTTTCTCGAAGCCGAACCGGCGCTCGACGCCGGGCGCCACGCCGAGTGCGATCTGCGCGGCTTCCGCGAGGAACGTGCCGCTACCGCACATCGGGTCGTACAGTGCCGTGCCGGGCGTCCAGCCCGTCAGGCGCAGGATGCCGGCCGCGAGGTTCTCGCGCAGCGGCGCCGCACCCTTGTCGAGACGCCAGCCGCGCTTGAACAGCGGCTCGCCCGACGTGTCGAGGTACAGCGTGCACTCGCCCGCCGTCAGGAAGGCAAACACGCGCACGTCCGGCGCACCCGTGTCGATGCTCGGGCGCGCGCCGGTCTTGTCGCGCATCCGGTCGCAGATCGCGTCCTTCACGCGCAACGTCGCGAATTCGAGGCTCTTCAGCGGCGACTTGATCGCCGTGATGTCGACGCGCAGCGTCTGCGTCGCCGCGAACCAGCGCTCCCACGGCTGCTCGAGCGCGAGCGCGTAGACGTCCTGCTCGTTGCGGTATGCGCGGTGCGCAATCTTCAGCAGAACCCGGCTCGCGATCCGCGAATGGAGGTTCGCGGCCATGCCGGCGGCCCAGCCGCCGCTGAAGTGGACGCCGCCCGGCACCTGCGCGCCCGCGGTGAACGGCGCGCCGTTCAGGTGGCGGCCGGCGATTTCGGCCAGCTCGGCGGCAAGCGCCGCTTCGAGGCCGCGCGGGCAGGGGGCGAAGAATTCGTACAGGGTGGGCGAGGACATAAGGCGGGTGAGGACGTGCAAAAGTCCACTATTGTACGCGGCGCGGGCGGCCGGGACCGGCGTTGTGTCGCGTTTCGGTGCTGCGGCGCGGGCCCGGCGCCGCGCGAGCGACCCGGGAGGCCGGCGCTCATGTACACCTTCAGCGTGCCCGCGCGCTGCGCGTCCGCATAAGCCTTGAGTTCGGCTTCCTCGACGCGTGCGTCGAACCAGCCGGTGATGCCGTACCCG
>NZ_JAAGPM010000258.1:0-5280 GCF_017104865.1 Burkholderia sp. Ac-20349 | reverse complement strand
TAGCCATCAGTTCGGTTGGCATGGCGGTGTGCATCTGGTCGCGCCAGGCCCCGACGCGAATCCGGAACCGGTGCGCGCCATTGCCGACGGCGAGGTCGTGTTTGCGCGTCCCTGCGCTGCCAAGCCGAAGCAGAACCCTACCGAGCAAGAGCGCGACGCCTACCCCTTGCTCTACTACGCGGGTTGGACCAGCAATGGTGTGGTGATCCTCAAGCACCAGACTGAAATCGGCGAGGGTGTCGAGGTCGTCTTCTACTCGATCTACCAGCACCTGAAGAGCGTGGCGATCAATTCGACCACCAAGGCTGCCTGGCAGAAAGGCGACAAGATCTATCGCAAAGACCCCATTGGCGAGGCAGGTGAGATCTACGGCAGGCCAAACCGCATCCATTTCGAAATCGTTGCCGACAAAGCGAACGTAGAGAAACTGATGGGCCGCAGCGAGGGCAAGCTGCAAGCCTCCGAGGGACGACGCAACTGTGTCTGGAGCGACATCCATATCGTGTTGCCTGCCGATACGCCGACGTACGCGGTCAACCCGCGTACCGAAACCAGGAACTACGTCGTGCGCGCCTTCGATTCCACGGTGGGGGCCACCAACGATACGCTTGAAAGTGTCGCGCAGCGCTTTCGGACGACGCCCGAGCGCATCCTGACGCTCAACGGCAAGACTGCAGCACAGGCTGGTACGTGGTGGCCGAGAGTTACCGGTGCATACCAGGCTGCCATGAAGCCAGCTCCGCAATCAGGCAAGAAGGCGCCCCCTCCACCCACCGTTGCACAACGCACCATTCGTGTACCTGCGATCTATGGGGCCGCGGCCGCCACGCCGCCCGATGATCTGACCGCCGAAGCATGGGCGCAATGGACTGTACAGCCCATCGGTCAAACGAAAGAGGTGCTTAACATCTCGTTGAGCGAAGCGCGAGGCACCATCACCCTGACTACGCGCGATGCCAGTGGTCAGCGGCGCGCCAGCACGCAGGAGGCTGAAGGTGCCTACAACCTCTACAAGACCGCGACAGACACCTACCCCGGATGCCCGAGTGCCGGCTACGAGATGTTGCGCTTCGGTCGAATCCTGGGGCCCGATACACCGGCTGCCACCGACCTGCATGAGGGCCGCCTGCCGCATTTCCGCAAGATTGCTATCGACGGTGGTGCCGCAGCTTACGTGGATCTCAATCGTATTGGCGTCAAGGTCTATAGCGACGCCGACTTCCCGCACTGGCTGGGCTGGACGTTTATCGATGACGATGCCGATGGCAACAGCCGTTGCGACTCAAGGCAGTTGCTCGACCTGATCGAGCCGATGTCGCCAACGCCCGATGTCGCCGTGATCGATGCAGCTACCCAATACCGCAATCGGCTGATCCTTGCCTACGCCAGGACGCAGACCGGTGAATTGCGTGATCGACTCACCTACTGTGTGGTCAGGATGCCCACCGAGTGGGCGCGCGACGATTTCGACAAGCGCTGGGGCTGGCTGAAAGGCACCGAAGGAGAGAGCGAGGTCGGCAACATCGTGTTTCCGATGTGCCTGGGGGAGCCTGCGTACGAGAGGCTCAAGCGACATCACCAGGCATTGGCGTTTTGGGAGGAGGCGGTAGGGAATGGACTAAACCTGAAGGCAGAACACTATCATTTTCACCCGCTACGGTTTATCCGGGAATTCAAACGATGTGGTTGGATATCGATCGGTGATCTTGCGCGCATCTATCCCGACAGCAGATATCGAAAAGAAGAGACTCCTGATCCCGCGGCGTTGCGAGACCGCTACCGTAGTCACATAAACCGGACCCTGCAGAAATACTACATAGTAACCGGGGCTAGGTTGGCTCACTTTTTTGGACAGGGGGCAGTGGAGTCGCACAGTCTTGCTCGCATGGTAGAGGCGTCTTCAACCCATTTTTCGGCTAGCTTGCAGCCAGAGATCGGAGGTTATTATAAAAATCCAAAAGATAATTACTTCGATTATCTCGAAAACAGGAATGGGAACGTCGATCCGGGTGATGGGAAGAAGTTCAGAGGTAGAGGGATGAAGCAACTGACAGGGCGTGTGAACTATGCCAAATATTGGGTATATCGAGGTTGGCTGCGCGCGTCAAGTTTTGATAAATATTGGTGGGGAAACGCGAAGATGAGGCGGCCTCAAATATCAAATCCGGAGCTGCTCAGTGTGGTGCCATATAACTGCATTGATGCTGGCGGCTGGTACTGGACGGCAGGTTCGGCTCAAAACAAGTTCACGACGATAAACAACAAAATTTCGGAAACGGACATCTCTGATGCGGCTATTCGAACGGTGTCGATCGCAATTAATGGGGTGAATAAAAATGGCGAGCCAAATGCGCTCCCGGAGCGAATAGCCGAAACGCAGAGAATTTCAAAAATCACCATGGATTTTTCGTGATGACTGGATTCCCCATGCGCACAGCGGGAAGTTCGATGCTCATTTATTTACTCTTAATGTGCAGCAATGCATTTGCTGATGCCATAGATATTGGCGACGGAATAATTCTGAAAATTCCACCCTATTTTAATTTGTCAAAAAGAGACGATGGATCCACTTGCGTTTCGGCAAAAGAAAAAAATCTTGATTTAACTATTTGCATAGATAAATCTAGCTTTACGCGTGCAGGTGAACGGTATGGGTTCTTTCGATACGACGAGCTCACTGAGGAAGGGAAAGGTCAAGTAGGGAAGCTTGATGGAAACCCCATGGTCTATGCTAGCGGTTCGTGGACGTACAAAACCTACCACTACAAATCAAGAGATTTCGATATTTTTGAAGCTGATGACGTTCTTTGCAACATTGGGGAGCCTACTCTGCCACATTCCTGCTACGCTGCGGTGCTTCGCCCTTCTCGCGTAAATTCGATCGGCGTTGCTGTATTTGCTTTTTCGGAAATGGCGAAGAATCGAGAAAGGAAGAGCCGGCTCGCAAGAATTCGCAAATTCATAAGTAATATCAATATTTACTGAGTGAGGACGTGGGTAAAGGCATCACGGAAGGTGCCTTCACCGCCGACTCGGCGGGCAACGTGTACCAGGACAGCCAAGAAGACCAGATCCTGGCCCAGGAAATCGAACACCTGATCGCGACACCGACCGCCCCACAGAGCGGCCAGCCGGCCAGCGCGTACACAGGCCGTTCACCTTCATCGCACCGCTGAACAAAACCACGCCGCTGCTGTACCAGGCGCTGGCGGCAGGCGAGATGCTCCCCGAAATAGAAGTGAAGTGGTATCGCACCTCCACCGAAGGCAAGCAGGAGCATTTCTTCACGACCAAGCTGGAAGGCGCCACGATCGTCAACATTAACACCGCGCTGCCGCATGCGCAGGCCCCCAGCAAGGCCGAGTACACCCTCTTGATGGAAAAATTAACATCAACACAAGAGTCGACAAAGCCAGGACAAACTACCCAACCGATGCTCAAGGAATCGATGCGGATGTTTTGAATGTGACGCTACAGGTTAATCGAGCAGCACCCCATCAAGACAGGAGAGTGATGTATTTTAAGTGCGCGCATAAGCACCTCAGTGACGATGCCTCTCAAACCCTCTCACACAACAGCTTGAGGCCATGAGTAAAAAAACATTTCCGCCAATTACTCTTGCGATTTTATTATTTTTTTCGAAAGAGAGCGGAAGTCATGAAGCATCCGAGTCAGGTCAATCGGAGCATCGATACGATCTCACCAAACCATGCGGATTCTCGCTGAAATCAGCACGCAGACTGAGTGAAAGCCAAGGCACTTGCCGCCTGCTATATGAGGATCCTTCAGGAAGCCCTTTTTTCTATGGCAGCATTACGGCAAACAAGACACTCCTCCATGAGACGAGGCAGATAGGCTTCATCAATCTGAATCATGGCCGACCCAAGACATCGAGAGCTAACTACTATGACCCTCAGCGTGATGTAACTCAGGAAGTTACCACGTCGAAGAAAATTCCAAGTCCAAGAGGAAACAGAGCCGATGTCGTCATCGTTTCAAGGTTAGTACTGTCGTACGCCAAAGTCTTGGAAAATGATCGAACACTGGCATCTGTACATGAAATTTACGAGTGCTGGGACGGATTCTTCCCAGGTACAACGACGGCTGCTTCCCTTTCCCTCTGCGAAATTTTGCCGCTGAGAGCGCGCGGCTTTGCGTCGAAAAGTAGTTGGCCAGCGCATGTCATCAACAGCCTTGTGGTTGAATGAAATAAGCGGCTTTCGTAGATGCAATCAATTTTTTTCAATATAGGAATACAGCAGATTCTTAGAATTTCGTGCGTAACGCGACTGAGGCTCCTATTCCGATATTGAAATACCGAGGCAAGGCAGCTCGAACTGTGTTGTGGTGCTAGTCGAAGCGCACGTGCCGCACTTCGCCCCCGTCCGGCAGAATTCACGTCGCTCCGGTATGATCGGCAGCCTTGACCGGCGCCCTGCCCGCCTGCGCACCCGACGCGTGCGCCGCGCGCTGCGCCGTCCCACTCCGTCCGCGCAGCCATGTCCACCGCCTCCACCGACCGTCCGACCGACGCCGCCTCGCCCCACTATTCGCGCAGCCTGCTGTTGCTGCTCGCGACGATCGCGGGCGTATCCGTCGCGAACATCTATTACAACCAGCCGCTGCTCGACAGCTTCCGCTCGGCGTTTCCCGACGGCGCATCCTGGATCGGCGTGATACCCACCGCGACGCAGCTCGGCTATGCGGCCGGCATGTTCCTGCTCGCGCCGCTCGGCGACCGCTTCGACCGCCGCGGGCTGATCCTGATGCAGATCGCCGGCCTGTCGATCGCGCTGATCGTCGCGGCCACCGCGCCGTCGCTGGCCGTGCTCGCCATCGCGAGCCTCGCGATCGGCGTGCTCGCGACGATCGCGCAACAGGCCGTGCCGTTCGCCGCCGAGATCGCGCCGCCAGCCCAGCGCGGGCATGCGGTCGGCACCGTGATGAGCGGCCTGCTGCTCGGCATCCTGCTCGCGCGGACGGCCGCCGGCTTCGTCGCCGAGTATTTCGGCTGGCGCGCGGTGTTCGCCGTATCGGTCGCGGCGCTCGTCGCGCTCGCCGCCGTGATCGTGCTGCGGCTGCCGCGCAGCTCGCCGACGTCGACGCTGCCGTACGGCAAGCTGCTCGGCTCGATGTGGCATCTGGCGGTCGAACTGCGCGGGAAAGAACAGCGGCCCGAACACCAGTGCCGACGCGAGCGTGTACAACGCGAAATCGTAGTATTCGAGCGCGCTGCCGAGCGAGCAGGTCCATGCCGCGCGGTTGAGCTGCTTCGTGTCG
>NZ_JAAGPM010000257.1:0-5408 GCF_017104865.1 Burkholderia sp. Ac-20349 | reverse complement strand
CGCGATTATAGCCGGAAATCAGAGGTACAACAAACACTTACGCGTAAAAAATCCGTGGGCGGCCTGTCCGCCGGGCATACAATCGTCGTGTCCGGGACGTTCCACACCGTCATGCCGCCCCTTCGCGTGCCTCGTCGCGCTGATCGCGCTGTCGCTCGCGTGGGAGCTGTGGCTCGCGCCGCTGCGCCCGGGCGGCTCCGCGCTGATGCTCAAGGCGATCCCGCTCGCGCTCGCGTTGCCCGGCGTCTGGCGGCGTAACATCTATACGATGCAGTGGGCGAGCATGCTGATACTCGTCTATTTCGCCGAAGGCGTCGTGCGCGGCATGTCCGATCGCGGGCTGTCCGCGACGCTCGGCTGGTGCGAGACCGCGCTCGCCGTCGGCTTCTTCGTGGCGGCGCTGGCGTACGTCGCGCCGTTCAAGCGCGCGGCGAAAAAGTCGCGCGCCGCGTCCTGACCCTTACGCGACAAGGTGATGATGTCCTCCGAAGCTTTCGTTTCCGCGTGCCGTGATGCGATCGGCGCCGATCATGTGCTGACCGACCCGCACGATACCGAACCGTTCCTGACCGACTGGCGTCGCCGTTACAAGGGGGCCGCGTGCGCAGTGCTGAAGCCTGCGAACACGGCCGAAGTCGCTGCGCTCGTCAAGCTGGCCAACGCACACGGCATCGCGCTCGTGCCGCAAGGCGGCAACACCGGCCTCGCCGGCGGCGCCACACCCGACGCGAGCGGCAGCCAGGCCGTCCTGAGCGTCGCGCGGCTTAACCGCGTGCGCGAACTCGATCCGCACAACAACACGATCACCGTCGAAGCCGGCGTGATCCTCGCCGACGTGCAGACGCGCGCCCGCGAAGGCGGCCGGCTGTTCGCACTGAGCCTCGCGGCGGAAGGCAGCTGCACGATCGGCGGCAACCTGTCGACCAATGCGGGCGGCACCGCGGTGCTGCGCTACGGCAACGCGCGCGAGCTGTGTCTCGGGCTCGAGGTCGTGACGCCGCAGGGCGAGATCTGGGATGGACTGCGCGGACTGCGCAAGGACAACACCGGCTACGACCTGCGCGACCTGTTCATCGGTGCGGAAGGCACGCTCGGCATCATCACGGCAGCCGTGATGAAGCTGCACCCGCTGCCGGCCGCGCAGGTCACGGCCCTCGCCGCGCTCGAATCGCCGCACGCGGCGCTCGACTTCCTCGCGCTCGCGCAGCGCGCCGCCGGGCCGCTGCTGACCGGCTTCGAGCTGATGTCGGACTTCTGCATGCAGCTCGTCGGCAAGCACTACCCGCAACTGCGCTACCCGTTCGCGCAGACGCATGCGCAGACGGTGCTGCTGGAACTGTCCGACAACGAAAGCGAAGCGCATGCGCGCGCGCTGTTCGAGAAGCTGATGGAAGAAGCGTTCGAGGCCGGGCTCGTGGTCGACGCGGTGGTCGCGGAGAATCTTGCGCAGTCGCGCGCGTTCTGGGACTTGCGCGAGCACATCCCGCTCGCGCAGGCCGACGAGGGGCTCAACATCAAGCACGACATCGCGGTGCCGATTTCGTCGATCGCACGCTTCATCGACGAGACCGACGCGGCGATCCAGCAGGCTGCGCCGGGCGCGCGGATGGTGACGTTCGGCCACCTCGGCGACGGCAACCTCCACTACAACGTGCAGATGCCCGAAGGCGGCGATCCGAAAGCGTTCCTGGCCGCGTTCCAGGCGCCGATCAACCGGATCGTCTACGACAACGTGCACCGCCACCGCGGCACGATCAGCGCGGAGCACGGCATCGGCCAGCTGAAGATCGACGACGCGCAGCGTTACAAGTCGCCGGTCGAAACGACGCTGATGCGTACGCTGAAGACCGCGCTCGACCCGCGCGGCCTGATGAATCCCGGCAAGGTCCTGCGCTGAAGCCGCCCACCCCGGAGCCAAGCCCGTGAAAATCCGCGTCCTGTCCGACCTGCATCTCGAAAGCAACCTGCCCGACGTGATCCCGCATGCCGATGCGGATCTCGTCGTGCTGGCCGGCGACATCCACAATCACGCGGAAGGCCTGCGCTGGGCCGCCGAAACGTTCGACCCGGCCGTGCCGGTGGTCTACGTGCCGGGCAACCACGAGTATTACGACGGGGAATTCGGCGCGCTGGAGACGGCGATGCGCGACGCGGCGCAGGCGCTCGACAACGTGCATTACCTGAACAACGACGTCTACGTCGATCCCGCGCAGCGCTATCGTGTGCTCGGCACGACGCTCTGGGCTGATTTTTCGCTGTTCGGCGCCGACGAAGCCAGCCTTGCCGGCTCGATCGAGGCCGGGCTGCGCGTGATGCTCGATTTCAAGGGCTTGATCCAGGTGACCTGGCCGCATGACGCGGCGCTGCATGCGGCGCCGGGCACGCCGGAGCGGGATTTCTCGCCCGCCGACGCGATCGCGCTGCATCGACGCAGCCGTGCCTGGCTGGAAGCGCAGCTCGCGACGCCGTTCGCGGGCCAAACGATCGTCGTCACCCACCATGCGCCGCACCGGCGCTCGCTGGCAGAGCGTTATGCGGAAGATCTGGCGTCGGCGGGGTTCGTCACGGATATGGCGGAACTCGTGCGGCCGCCGGTGGATCTGTGGCTCCACGGCCACACGCATACGTCATTCGATTATGTGGCGGACGGCGGCACACGCGTGGTGTGCAATCCGCGCGGCTACATCCACCGGCGCACCGGCGAACTGGAAAATACCGCGTTCGCGTGGGACAAGGTCGTCGAGCTCGGCTGAACGCCGGCCCGCCCGGCCGCGTTGCGCGGCCTTGTTTCGACCCGGAGCGTGACCGCGGGTCAGCGGCCCGGGCGACGCGGCTCGCGCACTCGCACCGGCACCGGCTTCATCTGCGCCCTCGCCTTCATCGCGCGCAGCAGGTCGCGGGTCGCCGCGGCGGCCGCGGCCGCGCCCAGCAAGACTCCAAGGCCGATCATCAAGTGCGTATCCATTGCTGCTCCGGGGTTGCGTATCTCGTTAATTCCCACAGTATCAAACTGTCTGACACGCGTTCGTAAAAAAATGTTGCGTGAAGGACAAATCTCGTCAGATTGCGGTCAACCGCGCCGTCATGTCGCACGCGTGTACTGCTCGAGCGCGGCTTCGTCGGCTGCAAGCGTGGCCGGCAGTTCGTCGCGCAGGAAATCGACCCAGGTGCGAATTTTCGCGTCGAGGTACTGGCGCGACGGATACAGCGCGTAGATGTTCATCACGTGCGACCGGTATTCGGGCATCACGCGCACGATGTGCCCGCTGCGCAACCAGCCGATCGCCGAATAGAGCGGCAGGCCGCCGATCCCCATCCCTTCCCGCACGGCTACCGCGAGCGCCTCGGCGACGTTCACGCGAAACGGCGGCGCCGCGATCGGGACGACCTCGTCGCCGTTCGGCCCCGCCAGCGCCCATTCGTCGAACTGAAAGCCCGGCGCGGCCATCCCGAGGCAGATGTGCTGGGCGAGATCCGCGGGCCGCTGCGGCACGCCATGCGCCTCGACATAGCTGCGCGACGCGCACACCACGCTGTGGCTCTCACCGAGCCGCTGCGACACGAGCCCCGAATCCGGCAGGTCGCGTCCGACGACGATCGCGACGTCATACCCCTCGTCGAGCAGGTCGGGCATCCGCTGCGCGAGTGTCAGCTCGACGTGCACGTCCGGGTAGCGCTCGCGATAGCGCGCGATGGCCGGCACCAGGTAGTGCTGGCCGAGGCTCGTGAAGCAATGAACCTTCAGCTTGCCGGACGGGCGCGCATGCGCGTCCCCCGCCTCGGCTTCGGCCTGGTCGACGTACGCGAGGATCTGCTCGCAGCGCTGCAGGTAGCGCTCGCCGGCTTCGGTCAGCGCGATCCGGCGCGTCGTGCGGTTCAAGAGGCGCGTGCGCAGGTGCGCCTCGAGATCCGAGACCGCGCGCGACGCGTAGGCAGTGGTCGAATTCATCTGCTGGGCCGCTGCGGTAAAGCTTCCCGCATCGACCACGCGGACGAAGACCCGCATGTTTTGTAACGTATCCATCCCATTACCCGTTTGAATCCGGACGGATTGTTGCACAGAGGCGAACAAGTATTGTCTCAGGATTCGTAAAAATGACTTGCACCCTTGTCCATTTATTCAGGAATCGCTGAAAAATATAATCGCATCCGACTCATCTATATCCGAAAGGGAGAAAATCGTGCAGTCTCCGGCAAAAAAAGGGACGCTCGCACTGGCGGTTCTTGCAGTCTCATTAATAATGGCCGGATGCGCGAGCATGGGCGACAACAAGCCGCAGTCGGCCCGCATCGAGGCGAACGCGCTCGATGCCGGCGCCGCGATCCGCGCGGCCGACCGTGACGCGGGCTGGCCCGCGGCCGACTGGTGGCGCGCCTACCGCGATCCGCAACTCGACGCCTGGATCGCCAATGCCCAGGCCGGCAACCCGACGCTCGCGGCCGCCGAGGCCCGGGTGCGCGAAGCGCAGGCAATGGCGCGCGTGGCCCGCTCGGCCGAATTGCCGCAAATCAACGGCAACCTGTCGCTGATGCGCGAGCACTGGCCGGACAACGTGTACTACGGCCCCGGCCCGCTCGCGAACGCGGATACCTGGAACAACACCGGCACGCTCGGCCTGTCGTACCACCTCGACCTGTGGGGCAAGGACAAGAACGCGACCGAGCGCGCGCTCGACACCGCGCACGCGACCGCCGCCGACGCCCGTGCGGCAAAGCTCGAGCTCGAAGTCAACGTCGTGCGTGCATACGTGCAGATGTCGATGAACTACGCACTGCTCGACCTCGCGCACGAAACGTTCGAACGCCAGCGCTCGCTCGCCGATCTCGCACGCAAGCGGCTGCAGGCCGGCCTCGGCACGCAGCTCGAAGTGAGCCAGGCGGAATCGACGCTGCCCGACTATGAGCGCCAGATCGACAGCTACGAGGAAGCGATCCAGCTCGCGCGGCACCAGCTCGCCGCGCTGGCCGGCAAGGGCCCGGGCGCCGGCGACACGATCAAGCGGCCGCAGCTGGCGCTCGACGCACCGGCCGGCCTGCCGTCGGCGATGCCGGCCGACCTGCTCGGCCGCCGCCCCGACGTCGTCGCGGCGCGCTGGACGGTCGACGCGCAGGCGCGCGGCATCGACGTCGCGAAGGCGTCGTTCTACCCGAACATCGACCTGCTCGCGACGGTCGGCGGCTTCGGCGTGACCGCGCCGTTCACCGACTTCCTGCGCGCGATGAACGGCGGCTGGACGGCCGGCCCCGCGCTGTCGCTGCCGATCTTCGAAGGCGGCCGGCTGCGCGGCAGCAGGATGAAGTTCGGAATGTCGTCCTCGCCCGGATGGCCGCCGCATTCGAATCCGTCGACGCTGACCGCATCGCAGCCAATGGATTCGGCCTTGAGCGCATGACGAACCGACGTGCAC
>NZ_JAAGPM010000256.1:0-5391 GCF_017104865.1 Burkholderia sp. Ac-20349 | reverse complement strand
GCCGCCGCTTTCGCCGCCGCTGCTGCCAGCCGCGCCGCTGCTCGGCGCAGCCGACGGCGCGGCCGACATGCCGCCCGTGGCGCTCGTGTCCGAGCTCGCGCCGCCGCTTTCGCTATCGCTCTTCTTCTGGCAACCCGCGCCTGCCGCCAGGCCCGCAATCAGGATGCCGGCGAAGACGGCTCGCGATACATGACGAAATGAATATCGCTGCATGACACCTCCGCTGATGTCGATGTGGATGGAGCCCGCAGGCGAGCAATTCGCGTGCCGCGCGGCCCCTCCAGCCGCCCGCCATCCATTCATTTTTCAAATGACGCCTAACCGAATATTTAATTTCCCATCACCGTTTCGGCCTTCCATACTCGCGAACAAATCCGAGACATAACGTCCACGGCGGCCGGGCCGGCGCAGCGTGTCCACGCTGCCGGTTTCGCGCCCCGCACATGGAAGGAGACAACGGCGTGCAACTGGAAGCCACCCACCGCCCGGGCCTCGTGCTCGGCGCGGACGACGCATCGCATCGAACCGATTCGGCCGCGCGCGACCCCGCGCTGAGCCCGCGGCTGCACAACCCCGACCTCGCGCCGACCAAGGCCGAGGGCCGGACGTGGGGCCGCTACAGCATCTTTGCGCTGTGGACCAACGACGTACACAACATCGCGAACTACTCGTTCGCCATCGGGCTGTTCGCGCTCGGCCTGTCGGGCTGGCAGATGCTCGCGTCGCTCGCGATCGGCGCGGTACTCGTGTACTGCTTCATGAACCTCACCGGCTACATGGGCCAGAAGACCGGCGTGCCGTTCCCGGTGATCAGCCGGATGAGCTTCGGCATCTACGGCGCGCTGCTGCCCGCGATGATCCGCGCGGTGATCGCAATCGCCTGGTTCGGTATCCAGACCTATCTCGCGTCGGTCGTGCTGCGCGTGCTGCTCACCGCGATCTGGCCGGGCCTCGCCGCATTCGACCAGAACGCGATCTTCGGGCTGTCGACGCTCGGCTGGGTCACGTTCGTCGCAATCTGGCTCGTGCAGATCGGCATCCTCACGTACGGGATGGAAATGGTCCGCAAGTACGAGGGGCTGGCCGGCCCGGTGATCCTCGTCACGACGCTGTCGCTCGCCGCGTGGATGTACAGCCGCACGGGCGGCCATCTCGCGATGTCGATCGGCAAGCCGCTGACCGGCTTCAAGATGTGGACGGAAATCTTCGCGGGCGGCTCGCTGTGGCTCGCGATCTACGGCACGCTGGTGCTCAACTTCTGCGATTTCGCGCGCTCGTCGCCGAGCGCGAAGACGGTGCGCGTGGGCAACTTCTGGGGCCTGCCGGTCAACATCCTCGTGTTCGCGACGATCAGCTTCGTGCTCGCCGGTGCGCAGTTCAAGCTGAACGGCCACATCATCCACAGCCCGACGGAAATCATCGCGACGGTGCCGAACAAGCTGTTCCTCGTGCTCGGCTGCCTTGCGTTCCTGATCGTGACGGTCGCCGTGAACATCATGGCGAACTTCGTCGCACCGGCCTTCGTGCTGACGAGCCTCGCGCCGCACCGCCTGTCGTTCCGCCGCGCGGGCCTGATCAGCGCGACGGTCGCCGTGCTGATCCTGCCGTGGAACCTGTACAACAGCCCGATCGTGATCGTCTACTTCCTGTCCGGCCTCGGCGCGCTGCTCGGCCCGCTGTACGGGATCATCACGGTCGACTACTGGCTCGTGCGCAAGCAGCGCGTGAACGTGCCCGACCTCTATACCGAAGCGCCGACCGGTGCCTATTTCTACACGCGCGGCGTGAACCGCAAGGCGCTCGCGGCGCTCGTGCCGTCCGCGCTGATCTCGATCACGCTCGCCGTCGTGCCGGCCTTCAGCGCGATGACGCCGTTCTCGTGGCTGCTCGGCGCGGCCATCGCGGGCAGCGTGTACTGGCTGCTGGCCGATCGCAATCGGCATTACGAGGAGCGCTCGGGCGAACCCATCGCGGTCGCCTGCGCCCAACACTGAAACACATGCATACGGAGTCGTAATGAGGATCCTGGTAGTCAACGTCAACACGACCGAGTCGATCACCGACGCGATCGCCGCGCAGGCGCAGGCCGCCGCGTCGCCGGGCACGGAGATCGTCGGGCTGACGCCGCGCTTCGGCGCGGAATCGGTCGAAGGCAACTTCGAGAGCTACCTCGCGGCCATCGCCGTGATGGATCGCGTGCTGAGCTACGACGAGCCGTACGACGCAGTGATCCAGGCCGGCTACGGCGAACACGGCCGCGAAGGCCTGCAGGAACTGCTGACGGTGCCCGTCGTCGACATCACCGAAGCGGCCGCGAGCATCGCGATGCTGCTCGGCCATCGCTACTCGGTCGTCACGACGCTCGACCGCACGGTGCCGCTGATCGAGGATCGCCTGAAGCTCGCCGGGCTCGATGCGCGCTGCGCGTCGGTGCGTGCAAGCGGCCTCGCGGTGCTCGAGCTCGAAGAGAACCCGGCCCGCGCGATCGAGTCGATCGTCGACGAAGCGCAGCGCGCGGTGAAGGACGATCACGCGGAAGTGATCTGCCTCGGCTGCGGCGGGATGGCCGGCCTCGACCGGCAGATCGAGGAATGCACGGGCGTGCCGGTCGTCGATGGCGTATCGGCTGCGGTCGCGCTCGCCGAGTCGCTGGTACGCCTGAAGCTGAAAACGTCGAAGGTCCGCACGTATGCGCCGCCGCGCCCGAAGCGGATCGTCGGCTGGCCGGGCACCTTCGCCAAATGACGCACCGCCGGCCCGCTGCTGCGTCTCGCTCGGGCACCGGGTCGCCGGGAGGTGGTTCGGCATGCGAGACACGCTAGACCCGAACGCCCTGCCCCGCGACGCGGCCGACGCCGCGGGCGCGCTCGACGTGCTCGATGCGCGGCTGATGCGCATCCTGCTCGTGCTGCTGACCGAGCGCACCGTGTCGCGTGCGGCCGTGCGCCTGAACATGTCGCAACCGGCGACGAGCGCCGCGCTCAAGCGCCTGCGCACGCTGCTCGGCGATCCGCTGCTGGTGCGCAGCCGCTACGGGATGGTGCCGACCGAGTTCGGCGCACGGTTGATCGACCCGCTGCGCAACGCGCTGCGCGTGATCGACTTCATCCGTATCCAGCAACCGACGTTCGACGCGCGCACGTCGGTGCGTACCTACCGGATCGGCTGCCCCGACTACCTGAACGTGCTGTTCGTGCCGAAGCTCGTCGCGCTGTTCCGTGAACGCGCGCCGAACGCGCAGCTCGTGTTCCATCCGCTCGGCGACGGCTTCGACGACGAGCGCGCGCTGGCCGACGGCGAGCTCGACGTCGTGATCGACAATCGCCCGGCGCGCTCGTCGCGGTTCCGGCAGGACGACCTGTTCGACGATCGCGTCGTGTGCCTGATGCGCGCGACGCATCCGCTCGCGCGGCGCGGCACGATGACGGCGGCCGATTTTGCCGAAGCGCCGCAGCTGTGCCCGACGCCGTCGTGGCTCGAAGCGTCCGGCGCGATCGACAAGCAGCTTGAACGCGTGGGCCTGCAGCGGCGGATCGTCGTCACGTTGCCGCACTTCGAGCTTGCCGCGCATGCGCTCGTGCGCACCGACATGCTGCTGACCACCACGTACCGGCTCGCGCGGCACTATGCGAAGCTGCTGCCGCTCGCCGCGGTCGCGCTGCCGGCGGAGCCGCCGGACATCGTGTACCGGATGACCTGGAACGAATCGGGCGCGTGCGCAGACGGCGTGCGCTGGCTGCGCGGGTTGATCGCGGAAGCGACGCGTGCCTGGCTCGACGCGGAGGCGATGCTGCCGGCTGTTGCGGCGGTAGCGGCCGGTGCGGTCGGTGCAGACGCGGACGCGCGGAACAGTACGCCAGCCGCAACCGATACGCCCGAACCCACACGACGCACGCGCCGCAGGCAGGCAACGCATTGCCATGCGTCGCATCCGCGGCGTGTCGCCCATGCGGCACGCATCCACCGCCTCGCGACCAAGTCGCATTGACCGGTGCGATCGACAGGCGCAACGACGGACCAATACGTCGATACGCGGCTCAGGCTACGTCGACAACCAGCACGGCAAAACAGCCGACCCCGAAGTGCTCGTCGACGTAGCTTGGGCCGCGAATCGGCGTGTCGTTTCGCCCGTCGATCGCACCCGCCAATTCAATGCAACTTCATCGCGAGGCGATTCGCAAGACGCGATATGCGCTGACGCGCCAAGCGCCTGATCGAACGCGCCATCTCACCCGTGCCGCGCGATCGCGAGCAGCACCGACAGCGACACGATCGACCCGAGCGTCGACAGCAGGATCGTGCGCGACGTCACCTGCGCTTCGCGCCCGTAGAACTCGGCCAGCATGTACGGCCCGGTGCCGGTCGGCAACGCGGCGAGCACGACGGCGATCTGCGCGAGCACCGGCGGCAGCGCGAACACCCGCACGCCGAGCCACCACGCGAGTGCGGGCTGCACGAACAGCTTCACCGCCGTCAGGGCGACGCTGCCGCGCGGCGCCGCGCCGGACGCCTCCCGCTTCTCCGCGAGAAACAGCCCGAGGCTGACGAGCGCGCAAGGGCTCGCGGCCCCGCCGAGCAGTTTCAGGAACGTATCGACCGGCGCGCCGAGCGGCACCTGCGCGGCCGACACGCAGACGCCGGCCAGCGGCGCGACGATCAGCGGGTTGCGCAGCAGCGCGCCGACCACCTTCCACATCAGCTTCAGCGGCGCGCGGTCGCGCTGCAGCCCGATCTCGATCAGCACGATCGCGCCGGCGAACAGCACGCACGCCACGAGGATGGTCGCGATCGTGGTCGGCGTGAGGCTGTCGGGGCCGAATGCGAGCAGGCACAGCGGGAAGCCGAGATAGCCGGTGTTCGGATACGACGCGGCGATCGCGTCGATACTCGCATCGGCGAGCCCGCGCCCCGCGAACAGGCGCCACGCGAGCACCCCGGCGAACACGAGCGCGCAGGTCAGCGCGAACGTCGCCACGAAGGCCGGCTGATACAGCTGGTGCCACGACGCGTGCGCCATGATCTGGAACAGCAGCGCGGGCAGCGCGAGCCAGACGACGAACCGGTTCAGTTCCGAGGCCGCAGCGGGCCCGAGTACGCCGCGCCGGCGGCACAGGAACCCAGCCGCGATCAGCCCGAACACGGGCAACAGAATCTCGATCGTCGATGACATCTTGAATACGCTGCGTGAAACCGGAACGCGCCAGCTTAATGGTTCCGCCGGGTCGCGTCCAATGCGCGGCGCATGCCGCGCCGTGCGTCACGCGCCGTCGCGCATCGGTTGCGTAAGCAACTTGTAGGCAACGACGGCCGCGACGAGCGCAAGCACGCCGCTCACCGTCAGCGCATCGGCGAACCCGCTCGCGAACGCGACGGGCGCCGCCTGCGCGAGCA
>NZ_JAAGPM010000255.1:0-5184 GCF_017104865.1 Burkholderia sp. Ac-20349 | reverse complement strand
TCTGGTCAGCGGTAATGGGGGTCATGTTCGTTCTCCGTTAAACATGTAGATACGATACATCCTTAAAATGGCCCGTCCCCCGGGCAAATTTTCGCAGTGCGGAAATCCTTTCGCCGCGTCAGCGGACGCGGCCACGCTTCCACAGCACGTCCGCCCCGCCGTCGGTGCGGTTCAGCACGCGCGCCAGCACGAACACAAGATCCGACAGCCGGTTCACGTCACCCCGACGTGCATCAATCAGTTCAACGTTGGCGCCCACCGCCGCGAATCATCTGCCCGCCGCGCGGCCCGCGCGGCGCGTGTGCGGGCTTGCCCGCCGGCTTTTCCTGCTGCTGGCGAGGCGGCTGGCCCTGCTGCTCGCGTGCATCGGCCGCACCATCCGGGTGCCGGGCCGACGGCGCTTTGGCCCGCGTCGGCGCGGGACTTTTAGGTACATTCGACATGGGGGCGCATTATAATCCCGCCCATGAATTCCCAAACCGACCTCCCCTCCGCCCAGACCGGCGCCACGACGCCGCCGCCCGCCGACGACTCGGCCGCCAGTCACGCGCAGTTCGTCGACTGGATGCGCTCCGTCGCGCCCTATATCCACAAGTTCCGCAACAGCACGTTCGTCGTGGGGTTTGGCGGCGAGGTGGTGCAGCAGGGGCTGCTGAATGCGCTCGTGTCCGACATCGCACTGCTGCAGGCGATGGGTATCCAGATCGTGCTGGTGCACGGCTCGCGCCCGCAGGTCGAGGAGCAGCTGAGCCTGCATGGTGTCGAATCCGAGTTTTCGCACGGCCTGCGCATCACCGATGCGCGCGCGCTCGAATCCGCGAAGGAAGCGGCCGGTGAAGTGCGTCTCGACATCGAGGCCGCGATCAGCCAGGGTCTGCCGAACTCGCCGATGGCGCACGCGCACATCAGCGTCGTGTCGGGCAACTTCGTGACCGCACGGCCGGTGGGGATTCTCGACGGGGTCGATTTCGCGCACACGGGCATCGTGCGCAAGATCGACGCCGAATCGATCCGTCATTCGCTCGCGAGCCGCAAGCTCGTGCTGCTGTCGCCGCTGGGCTTCTCGCCGACCGGCGAAGCGTTCAACCTGTCGATGGAAGACGTGGCGTCGGCCGCCGCGATCGCGCTGCGCGCCGACAAGATCGTGTTCCTGACCGAAGGCCCCGGCATCGTCGACGACGAAGGCGAGCTGATCCGCGAAATGTCGCTCGACGCGGCGGCCGAGCTGCTCGATTCCGGCAACGTCCAGGGCGACGACGCGTTCTTCCTGAAGCACTCGATCCGCGCGTGCCGCGGCGGCGTGACCCGGGCGCACCTGATTCCGCAGTCGCTCGACGGCAGCATGCTGCTCGAACTGTTCCTGCACGACGGCGTCGGCACGATGATCTCGTACGAGAACCTCGAAAGCCTGCGCGAAGCGACGCCGGACGACGTCGGCGGTATCCTGTCGCTGATCGAGCCGCTCGAGTCGGACGGCACGCTGGTACGACGCGGCCGCCACCAGATCGAACGCGACATCGACCACTTCTCGGTGATCGAGCACGATGGCGTGCTGTTCGGCTGTGCGGCGCTGTATCCGTACCAGCAGGAGAAGATCGGCGAGATGGCGTGCCTGACGGTCGCGCCGGAAGCGCAGGGCTCGGGCGACGGCGAACGCCTGCTCAAGCGCATCGAGCAGCGTGCCCGCGCGCGCGGCCTCACGCATATCTTCGTGCTCACGACGCGCACCGAGCACTGGTTCCTCAAGCGCGGCTTCGTCAAGGTCAGCGTCGACGACCTGCCGGAAGACCGCCGCAAACTCTATAACTGGCAGCGCAAGTCGCTCGTGCTGATGAAGCAGCTCTGAGCGCAGGCACGACTGCCCTCCCCCAGACCGATTACAGGAGAAGTACACGATGGCTCGAATGATTCAATGCGCGAAGCTCGGCAAGGAAGCCGAAGGCCTCGATTTCCCGCCGCTGCCGGGCGAACTCGGCAAGCGCATTTACGAGAGCGTCTCGAAGGAAGCGTGGCAAGGCTGGCTGAAGCAGCAAACGATGCTGATCAACGAAAACCGCCTGAACATGGCCGACCCGCGCGCGCGCCAGTACCTGATGAAGCAGACCGAGAAGTACTTCTTCGGCGACGGCGCGGACCAGGCGTCCGGCTACGTGCCGCCGACGGAAGGCTGATGACGCGATGCGCGCGGCTGGCTACCTGCCGGCCGTGCGCTCCGGGAAAGACGGCACCGTGTTTCGCACGGTGCCGTTTTCTTTTGGGGCGCGTGTTCGGAGTGTTCCGGCCTCGCGCGCGCCGCTCAGCCGGCCGGTTTCAGCGCGCCGCCCTCGCCCGGCTGCGCAGTCCCGCCGGCCGCGGGTTCCGCGCTGCCGCCTTCGGTGCCCCATTCGGCCGCGTCGCTGCGTTCGGCCGTCGACAGCTCATCCGCGCGATACCCGGTGCGATTCAGCAGCACCAGCATGCAGACAAGCGACACGAACGCGTAGAGCCCCGATGCGACCGCGACGCCGACGATGCTGCCGGTCGCGTTGAGGATCGCCTGCGCGAGCACCGGCGTGCCGCCGCCGACGACGAGCGCGCTCAACTGATACGCGAGCGACAGGCCGGTGTAGCGGATGTTCGCCGGGAACACGCGCGCGAGCACGCCGCCGACCGCGCCATAGAACATCGCCGACGGAATCGTCGAAATGCACATGCCCGCGACGGCCACCCAGTACGAACGCGTCGCGAGCGCATGGAACATCACGGGCATCAGCACGATTTCCGGAATCAGGATCCAGCACATCGCGCGGCGCATGTCGACCTTCGACACGAACCACGCGCCGACCGGCTGCATCAGGAACTGCACGACGAGCGAGATCGACAGGATGCCGAGGAACGTGCCCTGCGCGTAGCCGAGCGTCTTGGTCGCCCACGACAACGCGAACGTGCTGCGGAAGTACGTGACGTTGATCACCGGCAGCGTGCCGGCCGCGAGCAGCACGACCACCCAGTGATCGCGCACGACGTCGCGCAACGGCAGCTTCACGGTGCGCTTGCGCGCAAGCACGCGCTGCATGTCGGCCGACTCCTCGAGCCTCAGCCGGATCACCATGCCGATGATCACGAGCACGGCCGACAGCAGGAACGGAATGCGCCAGCCCCACATCAGGAACGACGGGGTCGGCAGCGCGCTCAGCGCGAAGAACGCGGCCGTGGCCAGCAGGTTGCCGGTCGGCGAGCCCTGCTGCGCGAACGCCGCATACAGGATGCTGCGATGCTTCGGTGCGTTCTCGCTCGCGATCAGCACCGCGCCGCCCCACTCGCCGCCGACCGCGATGCCCTGCAGCACGCGCAGCACGACGAGGCCGGCCGGCGCCCAGACGCCGATCTGCGCATAGCCGGGCAACAGGCCGATGCCGGTCGTGGCCAGCCCCATCATCACCAGCGTGATCACGAGCGCCGTCTTGCGGCCGACCCGATCGCCGAGATGCCCGAACACGATGCCGCCGAGCGGCCGCGCGGCGAAGCCGGCCCAGAACGTGACGAACGCCAGCAGCGTCGCGACGCCGGGATCCATCGTGCTTGAAAAGAACACCTTGCCGAACACGAGCGCTGCGGCCGTGCCGTAGATGTAGAAGTCGTACCACTCGATCGTGGTGCCGACGAACGCCGCGAGGGCGGCGCGGCCGGGCCGCGGCTGCGGCTGCGGCGCGGCGGTTGGGGATGGCTGGCGGTTCATCGATGTCTCCATGTTTGTGATCGGCGGCGCGACTGGCGCGCGCCTTGCCGGATGGCCGGCCTTGCGCCGCCGGCTGGCGGTGTTGCTTGACGTTCCGCTTCGTCGCGCAGCCAGGCTCACCGGCGCGCGCGTCGGTCAGTCACGTCTGGTCGGGTGCGATCTTCAGCACGCCAGCGTCGAGCAATTGCTGCTGGAGCGCGGGATCGACGCCGAGGCGATCGAGCACCGCGCGCGTGTCGCCGCCCAGCGCGGGCGGCGGCGAACGATAGGTGGCCGGCGTGCGCGACAGCTTCACCGGCGACGCCGTGCCGCGATACGCGCCGATCTCGACGAACAGGTTTCGGTGCAACGCATGCGGATCGTGCGCGACGTCGGCCACCGTGCGCACTGGCCCGCACGGCACGCCAGCGGCCATCAGGTCGCGCGCGAGCGGCTCGCATGCGTGCGCGGCGAGCCGTGCTTCCAGTTCGGCCTTCAGCTCGGGCCGGTGCGCGCAGCGGCTGCGGTTGTCGACGAAGCGCGGATCGCTTGCGAGCGCCGGCACGCCGAGATGCGCGACGAGCCGCGCGAACTGCCGGTCGTTGCCGATCGCGAGAAAAATCGGCACGGTCGCCGTGCGATAGCTGTCGTACGGCGCGATGTTCGGATGCGCGTTGCCGCTGCGCTCCGGCACGCGCCCGGAACCGAAGAAGTTCGGCAGGTGCGGATGCAGCAGCGACACGCCGCAGTCGTACAGCGCGATGTCGATCGACTGCCCTTGCCCGCTCTTCTCGCGCTCGGCGAGCGCCAGCAGGATGCCGGCCAGCGCGTTGAGGCCCGTGACCATGTCGACGATCGGTAGACCGATGCGCGTCGCATCGCCGTCGCGCTCGCCGTTGACGCTCATCAGTCCCGCCATCGCCTGGATCACCGCGTCGTAACCGGGCAGCCCGCCGAGCGGCCCACCTTCGCCGAAGCCCGTCACCGCGCAGTGGATCAGGCGCGGGAAGCGTGGCTGCAGGTCGCGCACGTAATCCATCCCCCAGCGCGCAAGCGTGCCGGGCTTGAAGTTCTCGATGAGCACGTCGGCCTCTTCGAGCAGGCGCCACAGGATCGCGCGCCCCTCGTCGCGCGACAGGTCGAGCGCGAGCCCTTCCTTGTTGCGGTTGACGCCCATGAAATACCACGCGGTATCGCCGAGGAACGGCGGCCCCCAGCCGCGCGTCTCGTCGCCGTCCGGTGGCTCGATCTTGATCACCGTCGCCCCGTGGTCGGCGAGCGCCTGCGTGCAGTACGGGCCGCCGAGCACACGGCTCAGGTCGACGACCTTCAGGCCGTCCAGTGCGCCACGCGTCGGGCTCATCGTTCGACCTCCGGCAGCAGGTCGAGCGCGGTATCGAGCGCGATCGGCGTGCCGCGCAGCAGTGCGCCGTATGCGGCCGATTCGTCGTCGCGCGACGCCGGTGCGAGCGGATCGACCGGCAGCA
>NZ_JAAGPM010000254.1:0-235 GCF_017104865.1 Burkholderia sp. Ac-20349 | reverse complement strand
ATAAAAAAAAAAAAAAAAAAAAAAAACAATTACATCTATGCCATACCAAACTCATTGCATTGCACGTACATATTCTCGTCGTCGCTATCGCAGATATCCCGTCGTCTACGATCTACATCTTTACCTCATACTTACAGTCTTCATCTCACCTCTCATGTATCATCACTCTCCCGTCCCAGACTGTCTGCTCTCGTGCGTGCATTATCCCTTCATACGACCAACTCTCTCAATAATT
>NZ_JAAGPM010000253.1:0-5543 GCF_017104865.1 Burkholderia sp. Ac-20349 | reverse complement strand
CGCGGGCAGGCCGCCCGCGCCATACGGAAAGACGTGACCGGCGGCCGTCAGCTCGACGGCTTGCGCGTCAGGATCGGGGCGAGCTGCGCGCCGTTCGGGCTGCCGAGGCCCGTGCACGCATCCCAGCGCTGGCAGCGGCGGCGGTATCGACGGCCGGCTGCGATGCGATCAGCGCGGCCTGGGTCTGGCCGTTCTGTTCGTTGCTGCTGCTGGCCTTCGGGAACACACCCGTGATCGCGGCCGTCGCCGCGAGGCTGGCGACGATGACGGCGCCGGCGGCGGTGGCGATGAGCGGGTGGAGGCGTTGCTTTTGCGGCGTGGTCTGATTCTGGTTGTCCATTTTTTTCTCCGATGTCGATCCGGATCGGCACATCGGTGCCGGGCCGGACCCCACGCTCGGGAGCGAGCAGACTTGGCGTTCCTGCGCCTCGTTCTGGTCCCGTGGTCATGCGTGGTGACGCAACAGGAGTGTCATCCACCGGCGCGCGGCGCACCGTATCAAGGTGTAACGAATTGCAGCGGGGCGCAGGCGGTCGTTACCGGGAAAACCCGGAGAAGGCCGTTACGACGAGGGGATAAAACGGGGGAGGATCGAAACCCGGCGGACGCCGGCTGGCGGGATTTACGCGTCGTTACAAAGCTGACGCGTGCGCGCCGCAGGGCGCGGCGCACACGCGGGCGCGGCGATCAGTCTTCGCGGCGCAGATGCGGGAACAGCAGCACGTCGCGGATCGTCGGGCTGTCGGTCAGCAGCATCACGAGACGGTCGATGCCGATCCCGCAGCCGCCGGTCGGAGGCATCCCGTATTCGAGCGCGCGGATGTAGTCGGCGTCGAAGAACATCGCTTCCTCGTCGCCCGCATCCTTCTGCTCGACCTGCTTCTTGAAACGCGCGGCCTGGTCTTCCGGATCGTTCAGCTCCGAGAAGCCGTTCGCGATTTCGCGGCCGGTCATGAACAGCTCGAAACGCTCGGTGATGCCCGGCACCGTATCCGATGCGCGTGCGAGCGGCGACACCTCGACCGGGTAGTCGATGATGAAGGTCGGCTCCCACAGCTGCGCTTCGGCCGTTTCCTCGAACAGCGCGAGCTGCAGTGCGCCGATGCCCGCGTTCAGGAACGCCGGCTGCGATACGTCGACGCCGAAGCGCTTCAGCTCGGTGCGCAGGAACGCGTCGTCCGACAGCTGGCCGTCGGTGTAGTCCGGTGCGTACTTCTGGATCGCCTGCGTGATCGTCAGGCGGTGGAACGGCTTCGCGAGGTCGAGCTCGCGGCCCTGGTACTGGATCGTCGCGGTGCCGAGCGCATCGATCGCCGCCTGGCGGATCAGTTGCTCGGTGAAGTCCATCAGCCAGCGGTAATCGGTGTACGCGGCGTAGAACTCCATCATCGTGAATTCCGGGTTGTGACGCGGCGACACGCCTTCATTCCGGAAATTGCGGTTGATTTCGAACACGCGTTCGAAGCCGCCGACGATCAGGCGCTTCAGGTACAGCTCCGGCGCGATGCGCAGGAACATCTGCATGTCGAGCGCATTGTGATGCGTGACGAACGGCTTCGCGGCCGCGCCACCCGGGATCGGGTGCAGCATCGGCGTTTCGACTTCCATGAACTCGGCGTTGTCCATGAACTTGCGGATCGACGCGATCGTCTTGGTGCGGGCGCGGAACGTGTCGCGCGTTTCCGGCGTGACGATCAGGTCGACGTAGCGCTGGCGGTAGCGCATTTCCTGGTCGGACAGGCCGTGGAACTTGTCCGGCAGCGGGCGCAGCGCCTTCGACAGCAGGCGCAGTTCCTTGCACTGGACCGACAGCTCGCCCTTGTTGGTGCGGAACAGCACGCCGCGCGCCGCGACGATGTCGCCGAGGTCCCACTTCTTGAATGCGTCGTAGGTTTCCGCGCCGACGTCGTTCGGCGTCACGAAGAACTGGATCTGACCCGAACCGTCCTGCACCGTCGCGAAGCTCGCCTTGCCCATCACGCGCTTGAGCATCATGCGGCCGGCGACCGACACCTCGACCGGGTTCGCTTCGAGCGCGGCCTTGTCCGAGTCGGCGAATTTCGCCTGCAGGTCTGCTGCGTGGTGCTCGGGCCGGAAGTCGTTCGGGTAGGCGACGCCTTGCTCGCGCAGGGCGCGCAGCTTCTCGCGGCGCTCGGCGATGATCTGGTTTTCGTCCGCCGTGACGGCGGGCTGCGTTTGGGTCGGTTCGGTCATGATGGTCGGAATTCGGAGTGGGTGCGGCAACGCAAACGGGAAGGGCAAGGGGGCGCGACCCGGCAGGGCCGCGCCACGGCGCTTACACGCCCTGTTTGAGGCTCGCGCTGATGAAGTCGTCGAGGTCGCCGTCGAGGACAGCTCGCGTGTTGCTCATTTCGACGTTCGTGCGCAGGTCCTTCACGCGGCTCTGGTCGAGCACGTACGAACGGATCTGGTGGCCCCAGCCCACATCGGTCTTGCTCGATTCGAGCTTGTCCTGCTCGGCCTGGCGCTTGCGCATTTCAACTTCGTACAGGCGCGATTTCAGCATCGCCATCGCTTCTGCGCGGTTGCGGTGCTGCGAGCGGTCGTTCTGGCACTGCACGACGATACCGGTCGGCATGTGCGTGATCCGCACCGCGGAGTCGGTCTTGTTGATGTGCTGACCGCCCGCGCCCGATGCGCGGTACGTGTCGATGCGCAGGTCGGCCGGGTTGATCTCGACTTCGATCGAGTCGTCGATTTCCGGATACACGAACACCGACGAGAACGACGTGTGGCGGCCGCCCGACGAGTCGAACGGCGACTTGCGCACGAGGCGGTGAATGCCCGTTTCGGTGCGCAGGAAGCCGTATGCGTATTCGCCCGAGACCTTGACCGTCGCGTTCTTGATGCCGGCGACGTCGCCGTCGGACTCTTCGAGCACTTCGGCCTTGAAGCCCTTGCGTTCGCAGTAGCGCAGGTACTGGCGCAGCAGCATCGACGCCCAGTCGCACGCCTCGGTACCGCCGGCGCCGGCCTGGATGTCGATGAAGCAGTTGTTCGGGTCGGCCGGGTTCGAGAACATCCGGCGGAACTCGATGTCGCCCACGCGTGCCTCGAGCTTCGCGGCGTCTTCTTCCGACGCGACGAGGGTGTCCTCGTCGCCTTCCTCGCGGGCCAGCTCGAACAGGTCGAGCGCGTCGCGCAGGTCGCTATCGAGCGCGGTCAGCGTCGTGACGACGCCCTCGAGCAGCTTCTTCTCGCGACCGAGCGCCTGGGCGTTCTTCGAATCGTTCCAGACGTTCGGGTCTTCGAGTTCCTTGTTGACTTCGGTCAGACGCGCAGCTTTGGCGTCGTAGTCAAAGATACCCCCGAAGCTCGCCTGCGCGGTTGCGCAGGTCGAGCAGGGAGCTTTCGATCGCGTTGAGACGTTCCGCTTCCATGATCGTTCGCTATTCTTGCTTCGTAAAAAAGCGGAATTATAGCCGATCGGCAGGGTTGCCCGGTGACGCAAACGGCGCTCGCACGCGTGCCGCGGCCCCGTCCGGCACGGTGCACGTGCCGCGGCGGGCATCGCGGGCCGGGCGGCCCGCGCTCAGCCGGCCGCGTGTTCGACGATCAACTGGACGCGCGTGACGCCATTCCACGTGTCGGCGACGAGGCGGTACGCGACCAGCGCGCTCTCCGGCAGCGGCTCCGTGTGGTTGAACCAGATCGCGCTGAAACGCTGGCGGCCGCGCGCCAGCTGCAGCTTCAGATGCTTTTCCTTCACGAGCGACTGGGACACGACGTCGAATTCGCCCGAGAAAAGCGGGGCCGGAAAGCCTTGCCCCCAGACGGCCTCGTCGAGCAGTCCGACGAACTGCGGCGTGAAGTACGCGTCCTCGAGTTCGCCGTCGGTTTCGATCACGCGGGCGAGCGCGTCGTCGGACAGCCATTCGCGCGCGACGGCCTCGAACGCGGCGGCAAAGCGCGGCACATTCTCGGTGTCGAGCGTGAGGCCGGCCGCCATCGCATGGCCGCCGAACGCGACGATCAGGTCCGGTTCGCGCTTCGACACGAGGTCGAGCGCGTCGCGCAGGTGGAAGCCGGGAATCGAGCGGCCGGACCCCTTGACCCGCTTGCCTTCGTCGTCCGCGTGGGCGAACGTGAACGACGGGCGGTGGAATTTTTCCTTGAGCCGGCCGGCGACGATGCCGATCACGCCCTGGTGCCACTCGGGGTTGAAGAGGGTGATCGTGCATGCGTCGGCCGGATCGACGTCGGCGAGATCGGCGAGCGCCTGCTGCTGCATGCCGGCCTCGATCTCGCGGCGCTCGCGGTTCATCACGTCGAGCTGCTGCGCGAGATCCCATGCGCGGCCGATGTCGTCGGTGATCAGGCACTCGATCCCGAGCGACATGTCGGACAGCCGCCCGGCGGCGTTCAGGCGCGGGCCGAGGCCGAAGCCGAGGTCGAAGCCCGACGCCGTGCGTGCTTCGCGTGCGGCGGCGCGGAACAGCGCGGCGATGCCCGGCTGCATGCGGCCGTTGCGGATCCGCTGCAGCCCCTGTGCGACGAGCACGCGGTTGTTGCCGTCGAGCCGCACGACGTCGGCGACGGTGCCGAGTGCGACGAGGTCGAGCAGGCCGTCGAGGCGCGGCTCGGCTTCCTTGCTCGCGAAGGCGCCGCGGCGGCGCAGCTCGGCGCGCAGCGCGAGCAGCACGTAGAACATCACGCCGACGCCCGCGAGGTGCTTGCTCGGGAACGCGCAGCCGGGCTGGTTCGGGTTGACGATCGCGCGTGCGGCGGGCAGCGCGTCGCCGGGCAGGTGGTGGTCGGTCACGAGCACGTCGATGCCGCGCGCGTTCGCGGCTTCGACGCCCGCAACGCTCGCGATCCCGTTGTCGACGGTGATCAGCAGGTCGGGCTTGCGCGCGGCCGCGAGTTCGACGATCTCGGGCGTGAGGCCGTAGCCGTATTCGAAGCGGTTCGGCACCAGGTAGTCGATCTGCGCGCCGAACATCCGCAGGCCGCGCACTGCGACCGCGCAGGCGGTCGCGCCGTCGCAGTCGTAGTCGGCGACGACCAGCAGGCGCCGCTTGTCGGCGATCGCGTCGGCGAGCAGCGACGCCGCGTCGGCGCAGCCTTTCAGCTCGGTGGGCGGGACGAGGCGCGCCAGCGCGGTCTCGATGTCGGCGGGGGACTGCACGCCGCGCGACGCGTACAGGCGCGCAAGGACGGGGTGCAGGCCGTGGCGCGCGAGCACTTCGGCGTCGGCGGGCGCGACGGGGCGGGTAACGATCCGGGTCATACGGGGTCTGCTTGTTATTCGAACAGGGAGGCCAGCGCGCGGCGGCGCCAGAATTTGCGCAGGTCGCCGCGCGTCGCGTGCAGCGTCACGGAACTCGTGTCGCCGCACAGCGTGAAATCGACGCTCGCGAGCGCGCCGGATTGCAGCGCGGCGAGGACCGGCGCGAACCAGTCGCGCTCGAGCGCGGCGAGTCCGTCGTGCCAGCGCGCCCAGTCCTGCTCGATGAACGGGGTGGTCAGCGCGGGCAGTTCGACGAGCGTCGCGCCGTCGGCGGCGGGCAGCGTGCCGAACG